>CADBIU010000013.1 GCA_902794825.1 uncultured Lachnospiraceae bacterium | reverse complement strand
CTGTCGGCCCCGCTCCTTGACAAAATATTGAGTGGCTTTTCAGTCCGGTTTCCGGAGAGCAGTGCGGAACCGGTATACATGAATTTGGAGAATATCAGGAAATGCGTTGGATATTTCAGGCGGCAAAAGTTTGACGTTATTACGAGCGGCAATTCTGCGGGCGGATGGCGCCCGGATGAAGTGTGGGCGGAGGACTCCTGTGAGGGGCAGCAGTGAAGCGCTGGATGATGTGATCGATATTTTGGCAGATTTTGTGGAAGAGGAGTGAAAATGTCGGCATAAAAAGGAGACGTTGAATGACAAGCGAAGTGTTGTTGGGAATAATGATCCCGTTTATCGGCACCAGTCTCGGTGCAGGCATGGTATTCTTTCTGAAAAACCAGATATCTGAGAATGTGCAGAAAATTTTGACGGGATTTGCTGCCGGCGTCATGGTGGCGGCCTCTTTCTGGAGCCTTCTGCAGCCTGCGCTGGAGAGCAGTGAGGGTATGGGGAAGCTGTCTTTTGCCCCGGCTGCGGTAGGATTCCTGGTAGGTATCGGATTCCTGCTGCTTCTCGATGAGGTCACGCCTCATATGCATATGGACAATCAGGACGAGGGACCTAAGAACAATCTGAAGCGGACAACTAAGCTAATTCTGGCGGTTACACTGCACAACATTCCGGAAGGAATGGCGGTCGGCGTCGTATATGCGGGCTGGCTGGCAGGCGGGACAGGCGTGAGTCAGGCGGCTGCGCTGGCTCTGGCGTTGGGTATTGCGATCCAGAACTTCCCGGAGGGTGCGATCGTTTCTATGCCGCTGCGAGCGGAGGGAATGCCGAAAGGAAGAACTTTTCTGTACGGTGTGTTGTCCGGCGCAGTGGAGCCTATCGCTTCTTTGATCACGATTCTTGCGGCAAGTGCGGTTGTGCCGGTGCTGCCATATTTTCTGGCGTTTGCGGCTGGCGCCATGATGTACGTCGTCGTGGAGGAACTGATTCCGGAAATGTCCGAAGGAAAGCACTCGAACTGGGGGACAGTCGCATTCGCAGTTGGATTCGTGCTGATGATGATTCTGGATGTGGCGCTGGGATGAAAACGAACATGTTTGTAAAGGAGATAAGATAATTATGGAAAAACTGACAATTGCTGAAGCGAAGAGACTGAATGACATGATGGTGACAGAAGATCACCTCAAGCTCCATGCTGCGAATGTTGCTGCATGCATGGGTGCGATGGCGGATCATTTCGGCGCGGATAAGGAGCACTGGGAAGCGGTCGGATATCTGCACGATTACGATTATGAGAAGTATCCGGAGGAGCACCTGGCCCATACGGAAGAGCCTCTGCGCGCGGAAGGCGTTCCTGAGGAGGACATTCGGGCAATCCTCAGCCATGGTTATTCCATATGCACTGATGTGGAGCCTGTCTCCGATATGGAGAAGAGTTTGTTTACAGTAGACGAACTGAGCGGAATCGTTCAGGCGGCGGCCAGAATGCGGCCCAATGGCATTGTGGATATGAGCCTGAAGAGCTTCATGAAGAAGTGGAAGGACAAACGTTTTGCAGCGGGCTGCAATCGCGATTTGATCCTTAAGGGTTGCGGAATGCTGGGCATGGATATCCGGGATGTAGCGGAGATCTGCATCCGGGGTATGCAGGAGCATGCTGAGGAGCTGGGGCTGAAATGACACTAATATAATACCCTAAAATATAGTAATTATTCGTTGAAATACTACTATATTTTAGGGTATTATCATATTGAGAATACAGTTGATGTTGACAGCAGGAGATACTGACCCAAGCAGTGAATAGCGCCTGACGCTAATGTTGATTCAGGAGAGTAACGCAGAATATGCAGACTTATGCCATCAGCAAAACTATATATAGTGAAGACATAAAACGACTCAGGAAAACTCTAGGGTTAACGCAGAAAGAGTTTGCTTCTTTGGCAGGGGTGTCTCACAAAACGGTGGAGCGTTGGGAGAGTACTGCGGATCCGATCACCGGCCCGATTACGACGCTTGTCAGGATTCTTTGGGAGCAGCCTAAGCTTACAGAGTATTTTTCCGTGCCTGAGAAGCGTTTTCCAATGCGGATCTGGTATATGCATCGGAATGAGGTCTGTACTTTGATAGATGTGGATGAGATGCGTAGAGAGGTACAGATTCGCAATTACACGAACCGTATCCAGTATCGCGCTTTTGGAATCAATGTGGAACCGTCTTTCGAGGAGTTTCAGGAGTTTCTGGAGAGCCGGTGCTTTCCGAGAAGCGGCGATAAGATGAAGATCCGCCTGCAGGAACTCGGCATTCCGTTTTATGATCCGCTGCTTATTATCGAGAAGACGCAGGGAAGGATGGCTGAGGATGAATTCTGGCTGCAGGTCGAGAGGTGATAGTAAGGCGGCGCAGTTACCGGGATATTTGTGTTTAGAGGATTGAGGAGCTTGCTTTGATCGAATTATCGGAAAAAGAAATACGCGCTGAGAATCGGAAATCATCGAAAGGAAACCAGCTGAAGTGGCTCCATGGCGATACATGGTACAAGGCGGATTACGCGGGCTATGAAGGACTCGCGGAGTATGCGGTGTCTCAGCTGCTGCTATACTCGAACCTGCAGAGCAGTGAATTTGTTATCTATCAGACCGAGGAGATCCGCTACAGGAGACAGATCCTGAAGGGATGCAGCAGCAGGAATTTTCTTCCGGCGGGAGATCAACTTCTGACACTGGAGAGAATGTTTCAGAACGCCTGCGGGGAGAGCCTGTACAAAATGGTTTTCCGAATTCGCGATGTTAAGGAAAGATTGAAGTTTCTGGTTGAAATGACAGAGCGCATGACGGGAAAGAAGGAGGCTGGGCAGTATTTTGCCAAAATACTGACAGTTGACGCCCTGTTCCTAAACGAGGACCGGCATCTCCACAATGTGGCGATGATTGAGGATCCGGGCGGATCATATGAGTATTGCCCGATTTTTGATAACGGCGCGTCGCTGTTGTCGGATACAACGCTGGATTATCCAATGGGAGGCGATGTATATGAACTGATTGGAGAGGTTCAGAGCAAGACAGTTTCGTCTGATTTCGACGAACAGCTGGACGCGGCGGAGGAATTATATGGGCAAGTTCTTCGGTTCACATTTGGCGAGCGGGAGATACGGGAAATTCTGGAGCAGGATGAGTGCTACGAAAAGGCTGTGAAGGACCGGGTCTTTGAGGTGCTTATGTCGCAGCGGAGAAAATACAGTTATCTATTTGCATAAAAGGGGAGATGCATTATGAAAGGAATACTGAAAAAACTATCAATCGCAGCGGCAATGCTGGTCCTGTGTACGGGGCTGGCGGCGTGCGGGCAGACCGGCCAGGAGGCGCAGTCCGGCACAGGGGGTATGACCGGCACAGAGGGACAGACGGTCTCCGGCAATCCGGGCGAGCAAACTGCCTCCGGCAATCCGGGCGACCAAACTGCCTCCGGCAATCCGGGCACCGAAGGCACAAAGCTTGTGATCCTGCACACCAACGATATGCATGGTTATATGCAGGCTTCGGACACTTGCCTGGGAATCGTCGCAGTGGCGCAGCTCAAGAAGGATTACCAGCAGCAGGGATACGACGTCCTGCTCATGGATGCCGGCGACTATCTGCAGGGCAGTTCTTTTGCGAGCTTTACTCAGGGCGAGTCGGTCGTGGAGGTCATGAATGCTGCCGGATACGACGTCGCGGCGCTGGGCAATCATGAGTTTGACTACGGCTCAGATGTGCTCGAAAAGCGCATATCGGAGATGAATTTCCCGGCAGTGGCAGCCAACATCACAGTGGACGCCACAGGGGAGCCCTTTATTCAGCAAAATGCGGTATTTACGCTTTCAGACGGCACAAAGGTCGGCGTGTTCGGGTTGGATACGCCCAGTACCGCAACTACTTCTGTGCCAAAAAATACAGCCGGCCTGACTTTTGCCCAGGGAGAAGAGTTGTACGCTGCGGCGCAGGCTCAGATCGACGAGTTGAAGGGACAGGATTGTTCCATAATCGTATGCGTGGGCCATCTCGGAGAAGAAGCTTCCAATGAAGGAAACAACGCGGCGAATGTCGTGGCAAATACCAGCGGCCTCACTGTCATGATCGACGGACACGACCATCTGGTGGAGAACCAGACAGTCAAGGACAAAGAAGGAAATGATGTCCTGATCGCCGAGACGGGCTACTACTTGAAGAATATCGGTGTTTTGACATATGAGAATGGGCAGTTTACGGACAGCCTGGTGGAAGTGGGAACTTACACAGGAAGCGATCCGGAGCTGGAGAAGATGGTCGCAGAGGAAACTGCGGAAATTGAGGCCACAATGCAGGAGGTCGTCGCGGTTACGGATTTCGAGCTCTACGGCGAGGCGGCACCCGGAAACAGGACCCAGGAGACCACCATGGGCGACTTGGCCAGCGACGCTATGTACTGGCAGGTAACTCAGGCTGCCGGTTCAGCTCCGGACGCAGTGGTATTGAACGGCGGAGCGATCCGTGCATCCATCAAAGCAGGCGAGATCAAGCTGCTTGACATCCACAATGTGTTCCCGTTCAACAACCAGCTCTGCACCGTCGAAGTGACCGGCGCACAGCTTCTGGAAGCTCTTGAAGCCGCAACGCAGTCTTCTCCGGATCCCATGGGCGCCTTCCCGCAGGTTTACGGAATCAAGTACACGCTGGACACGACAGTCCCGTATGAGAAGGGAGAACTCTATCCCGGCACCACATACTACGCGCCGGCCGCGCCGGGCACCAGGATCACTATCCACGAAGTGGCCGGAAAAGAATTCGATCCGGAAGCCACATATACCATTGCGACCAATGAATTCGTTGCCACCGGCGGCGACACTTACTATTGCTTTGCCGAGGCGGGCGCCACAACAATGGTTTATGTCGGATATCTCGACTATGAGGCACTGCTCAACTATATGAAAACCGAACTGGAAGGCACGATCCCTGAGATTTACGAGGAAGTGCAGGGAAGGATTACGGTTGTTGGGGAGTGATGTGGTGGTTTGTTGGCGGTTGGCCGGTCGGTTGGTCGGCTAGCCGTTGATTTGTGGCAGTTGCTGGGCGGCTGACCGGTCGGTTGGTCGGTTGGCTGTTGATTTGTGGTAGTTGCTGGGCGGGTTGTCTAGCCGATTGCTGTAACTGAGGCCCTAGAGGTAGTCGTAAGGGCTCAGTTAGGGGCAGAAGACCAAACGAAGAAGCTTTGTAAAGGCGCGGCGCCGTTTCGGCGCCGCTAAAGGAACTAGAACGTCGCCGAAACGTCGGCAAGAGATTCAAAACAGGCGCGGCGCCGTTTCGGCGCCGCTAAAGGCACTAAAACGTCGCTGAAACGTCGGCAAGAGATTTAAAACAGGCGCGGCGCCGTTTCGGCGCCGCTAAAGGCACTAAAACGTCGTCGAAACGTCGGCAAGAGATTCAAAACAGGCGCGGCGCCGTTTCGTCGCCGCTAAAGGCACTAAAACGTCGCCGAAACGTCGGCAAGAGATTCAAAACAGGCGCGGCGCCGTTTCGGCGCCGCTAAAGGCACTAAAACGGCGTCGAAACGTCAGCGCCCAGAAAAGCCAGAAGCCAAGCACCCTCACAAACCAAAGGAATCCCATATGACCAATAAGAAACACTTAAGAATTCTATTCATCGGCAACAGCCACACCTATTATCATAATTTGCCGGCATGGGCTGCCCAAATAGCAAGTGAAGAAGGATACGAATGTGATGTCACAATGCTGGCGCATCCCGGCTGGTATCTGCACCAACATGTGAAGGAACCCGAAGCCCGCTTCAATATCAAGTATGGCCATTATGACTATGTGGTATTGCAGGAGCATTCACATCCTTTTGATGATATTCCTGGGTATATTGAGGCTGCTACGACACTTGCCGGACGAATCCGGGAGGCCGGCGGCAAGCCGGTGATCTACGGAACATGGGCCAGAAAAACAGAGAAAAATGTCCAGGAAACCATGAACAAGGTGAATCGTCAACTGGCACAAGATCTGGATGCACTCTACGCAGCAGTCGGTGAAGCCTGGTGGCCATACAAAGAGAGCAATAATCAGGTCGAAATGTATGATCAGGACGGAGCACATGCCTCTGAGCATGGAATCGAATTCGCCGCGAAGATCATATGGAGAACTATAGAGACGGATTGGAACAGAGGCGGCAGGTAGTAAGCAATTACCGAAACAAAACGCTGCCAAACAAATAAAACAGATTAAGTAAGAAACAACTATGAAAATCGCAGTAATGACATTCAGGCTCCGCGCCTCATGGGTGCACAGCCTGAAAGAAAAAAGAATGATAGTAAAAAGCCTCATTGCAAAGCTACAGAATCGGTATCACGTATCGGCAGCAGAGATTGATGAGCAGGATGTGCATCAGATGATTGTGATCGGCGTGGCGGCTATAGTTCCGCATAATGCAATGGCGGACAGCCTGATGGATGATATTTCCCTTTTTGTGGAGGAGAATACAGAGGCGGAGATTCTTGATGAGGAAAGAGAGATCCGCTGACAGCGACGCTGGCGTCAACACCGGCCGGCGTGACCGTTCAGTTCATGTAATTCGGGTGTAAAGATGTTGACCATCATAAAAAAGGCATTAGGCCTGGCGCTCATCATAATCGGAGTTGTGGGCATTTTGAAGGAAGCTTTTGTCATCGGCGGGCTGGCAACGGTGTTCGGCAGTTACCTGGCAGGGCTGGATGATATTGATTAGAACATACTGATGGGCGCAGGCTAATTTCGCGGAAGTTGAATAAAGGAGGCACATGCGGATGTCTCGGAAGATCTTCAGGGAGGCACAGATATGTCAAAAGATATGAATTGGGCAGTTCTTGGAACCGGCGTGATTGCGAATGAAATGGCCGCAGGGCTGCAGAAGATGGGCAAGTCCCTGTACGCGGTCGGCAACCGCACGCATTCCAAAGGAGTTGCTTTTGCCGAAAAGTATGGCATTGGAAAGGTCTACGGGACAATCGACGAGATGTTCACGGACGACAATGTCGACATCATTTACATCACCAGCCCTCACAATACTCACTACGGCTTCATGAAGAAGGCGCTGGAAAACGGCAAGCACCTGCTTGTCGAGAAGTCGATCACTCTCAATTCGCAGGAGCTCGACGAGATGATCGCGCTCGCGGAGAGCAAAGGCCTCGTCCTTGCTGAGGCGATGACGATCTGGCACATGCCGCTCTACAAAGAATTGTGGAGCATTGTGCAGAGCGGCGCGCTGGGCCGGGTTCAGATGATTACGGTCAACTTCGGCAGTTTCAAAGAATACAACATGGCCAATCGCTTTTTTAACCGGAATCTGGCGGGCGGCGCTATGCTCGACATAGGCGTGTATGCACTCAGCATCGTGCGGAGCTTCATGGAAGAGGCGCCGGGCTATGTTTTGAGCCAATGGAAGCCTGCCCCGACCGGAGTGGACGAGCAGGCGACGATCCTGTTGCAAAACAGTGTCGGCCAAATGGCCACGGTGGCCCTCACCATGCATTCCAAGCAGCCCAAGCGAGCCATGATCAGCTGCGAGAAAGCCTACATCGAGATAATGGAATTCCCGCGCGCCGAGAGGGCGGTGATCACCGATGCGGCGACAGGCGAGCGCCGGGAAATCGTCGCGGGCGAGACGGCAAACGCACTCTTTTACGAGCTCACAGACATGGAAAATGCCGTCGCGACCGGGGATGCAAGCCAGATGCAGCTGGGCTATTCCAAAGATGTGATGGATATCATGACAACCTTGAGGAATGATTGGGGGTTGGTGTATCCGGAGGAGGAATGAGGTCCTGTGTGGAATGTGCTTCTGGGAAGAATGAGATCCTGGGTGGAATGTGCTGCTAGGTGGAATGTGTTGCTGGAGATTATCGAGACAGGGGATGGACCCTGTCTCTTTTTAGTTGGGCAGGGCGGGAGGCGCTGCGGCGTCAGGATTGGTCAAAAACAAGTCAATTGCCGTTTAGATGCCGCTGGAGGGTCTCCAGCGGAACTCAAGCGTCACTCCAGCGCCAGAAGAGTGCATGGACAAGCCAGGAAGCCTATCGCAGCCCATCGGATAATCAGAAACCGGCAAAAAGGTGGGCAGAATTCTACCATGAAACAAGAAACCTTTTAAGAAATCCCTTGACCCTTACGCAACGTCATAGTTTATCCTATAGGTACCAAAGGCAAGGGAGGCAACAAACTATGATGACTGTAAATGAAGTCAGCAAACTGACAGGCGTGAGTATACGCACGCTGCAGTACTATGACAAAATTGGGCTTCTGCATCCGGCGGAATATACGGAGGCAGGGTACAGGCTGTATGACGATGCGGCTTTGGAGACTCTGCAGCAAATCCTGCTCTTCAGAGAATTGGAATTCCCTCTGAAGGATATTAAGAAAATTGTGGGGAGTCCGGATTTTGACAGGAGTAAGGCGCTGGCGCAGCAGATCGAGCTCCTGACGCTGAAGAAGGAGCACCTTGAGAACCTGATCGACCTTGCCAAAGGATTAAAATTGAGAGGAGTGAGACATTTGAAATTCGACGCATTTGATACCAGGAAGATCGACGAGTACGCCGCACAGGCGAAGGCCACTTGGGGAACGACCTCGGCCTACAAGGAATTTGAGCAGAAATCCAAGGGCCGGACGCGGGCAGACGACCAAAATATAGCTCAGGGATTGATGGATATTTTCGCAGAGTTCGGAGCTATCAAGGACACAGAGTCTGAGGCTGCCAAGGACGTTGAGTTCGGAGCCACCAAGGACGCGAACCTCGGGACCGACAAGGGCGCGGATCCGGCTTCAGCTGAGGCGCAGGCCTTAGTGAAGAAGCTGCAGGATTATATCACGCAGCATTTCTATAATTGTACGAAGGAGATTCTGAGCGGGCTTGGCAAGATGTATGCTGGTGGAGGCGACTTCACGAAAAACATTGACAGTTACGGCGGCGAAGGAACTGCGGAGTTTGTGCATCAGGCGATTGAAATATATTGCAAGTAAGGTGGGTGCTGTGCACCTATGGGGTCGTCGCATCTTGCTGATTAATCAGCAAGATGCGACGACCCCCTTTTATTTGATTTAGTGCTTTTTATTACGGATGTGGGCGGGCGGTTGCATCCGGTTTTCGGTTTCGGCACAGAAGCCTTTTTTTATGAACTCTCGTCCCTGATGAACTGTTCTGGCTGATGAGTTCCTGCCTGCCGGGACAATTATTACTTGATTTTCGGCACAGAAGCCTCGTTTTCTAGAATTCTCGTCCATGAATTCTGCTGAATTCAGGATTGTCTCTGACTTGCTTCCGAAAATCTTGCTGTTTGAGGGACGAGGATGTGTGAAAATTATGCTTCTGTGCCGAATTCATTGTCACCCCGGTCTGCAGATCAAGCGCCGCACACTGTTTTGGCCGGCTTGCGTGGACGTAATTTTCTCAAAATTGTCGTTCTGTACCGAAATTTCCCTTGATGGCGTCAGTGGCGTTAGCGGCAGGAGAAAATGACCATGACGGATTTCGCCTGCCGCTAACAGTGGCGGGAGAAATCGACCGGAGTGAGGAGCAGCAATTGCCAACAATGCGACAATTCTTCTTATTCTGACGATGCCAGGTCATTCAAAGCCTGCCAGAATTCAGGATATTCCTTCTTGATACGGATGAAGCCGCCATCTTTACTGAGGAAACAATGCTCCGAAGAAGCCTCGCACACAATGTTGCCTGCGGCATTGGTCATGGTGTAATTGAGCTTGAGCTTCAAACCGCGGAAGCCCTCTACGGCGATAGAAATGTAGACATCTTCGGGGAAAGTTGTAGTCTGCTTGTATTTGCATTCGATTGCTGTGACCGGGGAGATTACGCCTTCATCTTCGAATTTCTGGTAGCTCCAGCCAAGCTGGTCGAAGAAATCAATTCGCGCTTCCTCCATCCAGCGAATGTAGTTGGAGTGGTGGGTAAAACCCATGCGGTCGGTTTCATAATAGTGGACGGTGTGCTTGTATTTTTCCATGTTTTTCACCTGCTTTTTCTTGCGGATTTGTGCCTGACAATAGGAAACGATATTTTGATGCTATTATATATGTTCTTTTGGTAGCAGCGCACTGGATTTTTTCGGTTTGATACGTAAGTAATAATAGATGAGACACAGGTGTGACGCAGGGACAGTCCCCGTGACAAGTTTATACCACAGGTTGAATGACAGACCAAAACGCAGGTGATATATTAGGCGTAGAAAAAAGGACAAGAGGTCCGGAAAGGAAAGGCAATGCTGCAGAATAGAACAAACAAAAATACAAATTGCATGTTTGATCTTCAGGAAACAATTATGCCGACCGTCAAGGATGCGGAATGGCTTATTTGTGTATGCCTTAATATGACCGGATCAAGTGGATGTTTGGGACCGGGAGCTTCAGAGCGAGCCGTGGGATGACCAAACAAATTCCAGTATGAATTGCTGAGACTGCCGCTTGTCCAATCAGACAGGCGGCCTTTTTATTTGCCGGCACTGCCTGCCCGCCAAAACATAGCCTGATAGGTGTTTGCCGGTGCTGCCGGCCCGCCAAAACATAGCCTCAAAAGGCAACCATAAAACATAACCTAAAACATAGCCTCATAGTATAGCGGCGAGTACGCCGGACTGTCGCTCCGGAAGCACGGGTTCGATTCCCGTTGGGGTTGCTGATGAGAATGTGGTGTAAAGAGTAGCACGCTGCGCCTGGGACGCAGAGGAGCGGTTCGAATCCGACATTTTCAATTACCGATGGTAGCTCAATCTGGTAGAGCACTGAGAAAAACAAATCCTGACCGGGGTTTTAACTGCAGCTTATTCGTAGGGGACGCAGTTGTTATTGGTTCGAATCCAGTCCATCGGTGTTCATAAGTTAAAGGGGACACTTACAGCGAACAAAACACATTTCACAAGATCAATAAATCCTGTTAAGAAATATTGTGTCCTGAACAGTATAAAATGTGACCCGCACAGCAATTTCAGTGGTAAAAAAAGCCTGTCACGCTTAATAAACGGTTCGAATCCGTAAATTATCGGGTCATGAGTTATAAGGAGAAAGAAGAAATGAAGAACATTATGATCTGCAAGAATAAAGAACGCGAGACAATGCGCTTCAGGGGATTCCTGGAACGTCTGTTAAATATACCCTTTTCAGAAAAGCAAAACATATATGCAATTGAGGAAGTCCATGCGGATGCGTAGGTGCATCCGGATTCCAGATGGATGCATAAGTGCATCCGGATTCCGGTCGGATGTGTAAGTGCATCCGGGTTTCCTGATAATGCAGATCAGTGCCGCTTTCCTGACAAGGGAGGCGGTTTTCTTTGTCTATGGGTTACTCGTATAACGGCCATTACAGCGGACTCTTAATCCGTCAGATCAGGGTTCGAATCCCTGGTAGCCCACTAACGCCCCATCGTACTAATGGTTCAGGTCGCCACATTCTCAGTGTGGAAATACGGGTTCGACTCCCGTTGGGGTGATCAGACCGCGGCAGCGGTCGGCAAGCCGCACATGCGGTGATCAGACTGCGGCAGCGGTCGCAAGGCCGCACAAGCGGTCAAAACATAGGAACATAGTTCAGTTGGTTAGAGCGCCTGTCTGATACGCAGGAAATCGGCGGTTCGAGT
The DNA here is from genome assembly GCA_902794825.1 of uncultured Lachnospiraceae bacterium. Lineage (GTDB taxonomy): Bacteria > Bacillota > Clostridia > Lachnospirales > Lachnospiraceae > CAG-791. The sequence continues at coordinate 42,100 of CADBIU010000013.1, read as the reverse complement.
CCGCCTGTTCCTACTCATAACCGGTGGTAGCTCAAAGGGTAGAGCTCTATGATGAAATAAATCCTGTGCGGGGTTTTGACAGCAATTATTATCGTTTGCGCTCCTAACGCAGAGGTTGTTGGTTCGAGTCCAACCCACCGGGCTCTGAACTTTTCGAAAGAATTGTTCAACGTGACACGGGGACTGTCCCCGTGACACAAAGGGTGGTTTCGGCCCTTTATGATAAACCCAGTGATGGGGATAAAGGGATGCAAGTCCCGACTTGCCATATGGCGAGTGCGACAGAAAACTCATGGAACTAGATTTTGCCTTCTGCCTAAGGGCAACTGCTGAGGGTATGGCGGAATCGGGATCGGCGGTACATCGCAGGGTTCCTAACCTGGAAACAGGGGAGAGCGTTCTATGGATCTACGGTGCGAGCCCCGCAAGGACAAGTGCTGTATTTATCTGCCGGAGGTCCCTCAAACCGAAAGGAAGGGACGAAAGGACAGAAGGAAGTCCGCAAGACGACCAGGGCTGTGAATTCCGGGCCTTATCCAAAAGATAGGGATGGTAAATGTACACCTCACAGTCCTCATGCATGTTTGCTCAATTGGTAGAGCATTTGACTATGAATCGAAGGGTTGCCGGTTCGAATCCGGCATATGCAGCTGCCAAAGAGTGTACGGCTTCAGGAAAGAAAATCAACTTATTGTTCTGCAATATGAACACTTATGAAAGCCGCAAGCCGACATAAGAAAGAGTATCGAGTAAGTGCAACTCTAAGAGACGGCAGTCTCTGAATCCCGCAAGGAAGAATGTGCCCAAAGGAAATTTATAACGTCCTGATGCAAGAGTTTGCTGGTTTTTGCAAAACCAGTGTTGATGTCCGCTACTGACTAATCCTCAGTGTGAGCACCGGTTCCAACGCCGGCAGATGCGGACGGAACAGATCAAGTTCTCAGTCTGTTTGTTTTGAATAGAGGCAATTGGGGCATGGCCTTTAGTCATGTTCCGGTTGCCCTGAAAATGATATTGCAGAGTGGCTCGATTGGTAAGGCGGCGCCCTCATACGGCGAACTATGTCGGTTCGAATCCGGTCTCTGCAATCGCGCCCCATATACTAACACGGTCAGGTGGCCAGGCTTTCAACCTGGAGATACGGGTTCAAGTCCCGTTGGGGTGATCTGGCTGGCTTTAGTGGTAAAACACTTTTTCAGTCGGGACTGCTTTTGTGGTCGCAACACTTTAACAGTTAAAAAAATTTGGACAGTTGGCCGACAGGGAGAGGTAGCCGGTTGAAGCCCGGAGGAGGTTCGTTCGACTCGAACACTGTCCACTTGCGTGCATATGGTCTGGGACCAGTCTGGACTGCAACTCCTTACGTGGATGGTTCGAATCCATCTGTGCACTTCATGTCTCATTCGTTCAATAGGAGAGGACAGAGGACTTCTAATCCTCCAATACGGGTTCGAATCCTGTATGAGACATCCGGGTATGTAGCAAAACGGTTATGCAGCGGGCTTTTAACCCGTCAGACGCAGGTTCGAGTCCTGTCATGCCCACTATTATTAATAAACGCTCTGGTGATGCAAAGGCAGCATACAGGTCTTCCAAACCTGGTGTGCGGGTTCGACTCCCGTTCAGGGCTCTCACTCGGAAGAATTGCTGAATTTGTGTGGTTCTTGCACTCCCGATAGGGGAGTGCTTCTTTTTGTTGTAATGGTTTGTGAGCGTGTTAATATTGATGTAGATGTGGCGACGTTTGAGTGGCGCTGGAGATAGCTGAGGGGCACTCAAAGGGCAGAAATCAACTATAACTGTTATATCGCCGTTAAAGTGGCGCTGGAGGTAGCTGAGGGGCACTCAAAGGGCAGAAATCAGCTATAACTGGTATATTGCCGTTAAAGTGGCGCTGGAGGTAGTACAGGGGCACTCAAAAGGCAGAAATCAGCTATAACTGGTATAATGCCGTTAAAGTGGCGCTGGAGGTAGCTGAGGGGCACTCAAAGGGCAGAAATCAATCAAAACTGGTATATTGCCGTTAAAGTGGCGCTGGAGGTAGTACAGGGGCACTCAAAGGGCAGAAATTAATCAAAACCGTGATATTGCCGTTAAAGCGGCGCTGGAGGTAGTTGAGGGGCACTCAAACGGCAGAAACCAATGAAGATCACGGTGCCGACGCTGGTCATATGCGGTGACAAGGATCCTTACCTGAATATGGACCGGGTCAAAACATCGCTGGACCTGCTGCCCGATGGATCAGAGCTGAAGGTGATCGAGGGCGGATATTTCCACAATGACGGCAGTTGGGTGGACGAAAACACACTTCTGATCACGCTCATAGGCACGCCTCAGATGGTGGTCTATAAAATTGCCAAAGAAGTGTGCACGGCTTTCCACCAGGAGTCTGTAATGATCACCAGCAATGCGGTTGTTCGTTTTAACGTACACGATGATCCGGATATGCTGGGATATAAGAACAGTGGTGAAGCGGGCCGGGCTCAAACGCCCGAAGTTTTCAAGTTATAAAAGACCAGAAAAGAAAGCACATATGTGATTAAAGAAGGAGGAACATGTTAATGAGAAACGCTATCAGTTACAGAAGGTTTTTGGCTTTAATCTGCGCGATGATTTTAGTTGCGCTGACTGTGGCTGGGTGCGGGCAAAAGACAGAACCCGAACAGGCAGGCGCAGAGAAAGTTGCAGAAGCTGCTGAAGAGAAAGCTGTAGAGGAAGCCGAGGAGAAAGCTGTAGAAGCTGCTGAGGAGAAAGCTGTAGAAGAAACTGTAGAGGCAGCCGAAGAGAAACCTGCGGCAGAACCCGCTCAGGAAACCGAGGCAGCATCTGCAGAGGAATCTGAGGAGGAAATCAACGTAGAAGAGATCGTTGAAGCTTCTTCTGAGATGGCGACCTTAGATACCGAGGGAAGCGGGGCGTTCCTCGGCGCGGCACCTTCCGGCAGTTATGGCTCAGTTGCTGCTTCTGAATTTGAAGGGGATTACTATTTTGACACTGATAAATCTTTTCTGATCCTGGCGGATGGAAATACGACGCAGGTTTATACCGGCGGAACGATGCAAGGCGCGTATTTCAGTGTCGAGGAAGTGGAACTCGAGGGAGGCATCGGTGAGACGATCGTGAGCCGCATTAAGGAAGTGACGGAGTTTCTCGGTGTGCGCATGATCGGGCAGCCGAAGGTGCAACTGCTGGAGACCGGAGACCGCAGGCTCGCTGGATTTGTGACTACATATTCCGCGGTGGACGGCTCGAAGACGATCGTGGCGGAAGAGTTCTATGAGGAGATCGGCGGGAAGACCTATTGCTGGTATGCGATTTACGATAAAGGCGACGAGGTGACGCCGATGGCGTTCAAGTGGGCGATGCAGACTTTTACACTGAAGTAAAAGGCGGCAGGCTGCTCCGTCAAGGAGAAGGACGACTGGAGGAACTCATATGAGACTTTTTATTGCAATAATGCTTTCTGATGAGATGAAGAAATCCGTGATCGGCACTATGCACGAACTGAAGAAAGCCGACGTGAGAGGCAGTTATGTGCCGGCGCAGAATCTGCATGTCACGCTGGCTTTTATCGGCGAGACCAAGGACGCCGCAGCGATCAAAGAAGCGATGCAGACAATTTCCTGCAAGCCTTTCCGCATGGCTTTCGCGGATATGGGAGTCTTTGATAATCTCCTGTGGGTCGGAATCAAGGGCAATCAGGGCCTGAACAAGCTGGCCAAATACGTTACAACAGCGCTCGACGAAGCGCAGATTCCTTACGACCGAAAGAAATTTGTCCCGCACATCACGATCATCCGCAACATGGGCGGCCCTTGGAAGAAGGTGTCTCCGCCCAAAGGCGACATGACGGTCAAAAAAGTGTCTCTCATGAAGTCTGAGCAGAAGGATGGAAAGAGGGTGTATACGGAGATTTTCGCAGTCAACTTGTAACAAAAGAGAGGCTGTATCACATGAAGCCTGATATGAACAGAACAAAAAGCCAAGGCACTGCGGTCGACCTGATTGGCGGCCCGATCATGAAGAACCTTCTGATCTTCATGCTGCCGATTTTGATCTCGTATGTATTTCAGCAACTGTATAATGCGGTGGACACCGCGATTGTGGGGCACTTTCTGGGAGAGCAGTCACTGGCTGCTGTCGGGGCGAATGTCGCGATTTTTGACCTGATGGTCATGTTTGCGCAGTCGCTGGGAAACGGCCTCTGTATCGTCGTGTCCAGAGCGTACGGGGCAGGCGATGAGAGCAAGCTGCGCAAGTCTGTGGCCGGCTCGCTTGTTATCGGAGCGGGCACGGTTGCAGTGATGACGGTATTGTCGCTGTTTGGGCTGGGACCGCTCCTGCGGATCCTGGGAACGCCGGAAGCGATTTTTGGAGAAGCGCTGGCGTACATTAGGATCATTGGCGGCGGGATCGCGGTTATGTTTGCCTATAACCTTTTGTCGTCTCTGCTGCGGGCGATCGGGAATTCCACGATGTCGCTGGTCTTTCTGATCATTTCTTCCATCCTGAATATATTTCTTGATATTGCTTTGGTGGCCGGCGCAGGAATGGGAGTTCAGGGCGCTGCGACTGCGACTGTCATAGCGCAGGGCATCAGCGCAGTGCTGTGTGCGGGCTATATTTTGAAAAAGGAGAGGATTCTCATTCCTCACAGGGGAGATTTTGACTGCGGACAGGAACTGTATTTGGAACTGGCCGGACAGGGATATGCGATGGCCTTCATGGGATCTGTCGTCAATCTCGGGTCCGTGATCCTGCAGTATGGGATCAACGGCCTCGGAGCGACAGTGATCGCAGGGCACACGACAGCAAGGAAGCTGTTCATGCTGTGCGCGCTGCCGAATATTTCGATGGGAATGGCGATCTCGACGTTCGTCTCACAGAATAAAGGGGCGGGGCAGAGAGAGCGGATCATCCGCGGCGTCAAGGAATCCTATGTCTATGACCTGGTGTGCGGCTTGTTCACGGTCGTGATACTGTTCCTGTTTGCGGACGAGCTGGCTGTTTTGATCTCGGGATCGAGGAATCCGGAGCTGATCGGAAATGTGGTCGCGTATGTGCGGTTTGCAGCAGTCTTTTCAGGCATTTTGGGCGTGCTGCATCAGACAAGGCTCGCACTGCAGGGACTCGGCGCCAAGTTCACGCCTTTAGTCTCGAGCTTCATTGAACTTGTGGGGAAATGCCTCTTTGCCTGGATTTTTGTGCCGAAAATGGGATATAGGGCTGTCATTTTGTGCGAGCCGCTGATATGGTGTGTGATGACAGTGCATCTGTTGATCGCGTTTTTCACGAATCCGTATATCCGGGGGAGTGAGAAACCGTAGGAATTGAACTGATATGAAACTGCTTAAGTCGACATTTGAGAGAAGATTTGTGGAGCACACGATGATGATCGCCCTTCCGATCATGCTTCAGAACGGGATCACCAACTTCGTGAATATGCTCGATAACATAATGGTGGGGCGGATCGGAACGGACCCGATGACGGGAGTTTCTATTGTGAACTCCCTCTTATTTGTGTGGAATCTGTGCCTTTTCGGAGGTCTGTCGGGAATCGGGATCTTTACGGCCCAGTATTGCGGCAAGGAGGATGATGAGGGAGTTCGCCGGACCTTCCGCCTGCAGATCATTTTGGCGATTCTGCTCGTGGCAGCAGGAATCGCTGTCTTTGTGAACTTCGGGGAATCGCTCATCGGTCTCTACCTGCATGAAGACAGCGGCGGAGGCTCCGTAGAGGCAACTATGAGCGCGGCGCTGCAGTATCTCTCGGTGATGTGCGTCGGATTTCTGCCGCTTTCACTTACGATGGTGTATTACACGACGATCAGGTCCTACGGGGAGACAGTCGCGCCAATGATCGCGTCTTTTATTTCCGTGGGAGTGAATCTTGTCGGCAACTATGTTTTGATCTTCGGAAAGTTTGGCGCGCCGAAACTGGGCGTTGTAGGCGCAGCGATGGCAACCGTGATCGCAAGGTTTGTGGAGTTTGCATATATTGTGGGGTGGGCGCACACACATGCTGCAAGGGTGCCGTTCGTGGAAGGCGCGCTGCGGAGTATGTATGTGCCGGCAGAGCTTACGGTCAGCTGCATCAGGAAAGGCGTGCCGCTCCTTCTCAATGAAGCGCTTTGGTCCGGCGGGCAGGCGACACTCACGCAGTGCTACAGTGTGCGCGGGCTGTCGGTTGTCTCGTCCCTCAACATTTCGCAGACGCTTGCGAATTTCTTTAATGTCGCTTTTATCGCGATGGGATCGGCGACTGCGATCATAATCGGGCAGAAACTTGGCGAATTGGGAGAGTCCCATCCGGACGAACTCAAAGATGAGGCGTGGCGTCTGACGATTTTCTCTGTATTTTTGTGCGTGATATCAGCCGTGCTGATGATCTCGACGTCCGCCTTCTTCCCCAAGATCTATAACACCAGCGATGAGATCAGGGCACTGGCGGCGAGGCTTATCTGTGTAGCGGCCTGCTTCATGCCCATTCACGCATTCAACAATGCGGCCTATTTCATCCTCCGCTCCGGCGGCAAAACATGGATCACTTTCCTGTTTGACTCCTGCTTCTGCTGGATCGCGTCCATTCCGGCTGCTTACTTCCTGGCGCACTACACGCAGGTGCCGATCGTGCAGATGTTCGCGCTGGTGTCGGCTATCGAGATGATCAAGGTGGCGATCGGATGGAAGCTCGTGAAAACAGGCTTCTGGATCAGGGATATTACGGTGTGAAGAGAGCCGCGAGTTTCTACATCGGGCAGGATGAGCGAGGCTCCCTCTCCATCGCGCCTTTCACGTAACGCGTGCTGAAGGCCATGTTGATGTCCTTCAGTTCCATTTCGCCGCGGATATACGCGTCATACATATCGGCCACTCTCTGAGAACAGCCGTCACAAGCGCCGCTGAGGTTGCCGAGGGATTCCTCGACAATCCTGCGGCGTTCTTCTTCTGTGGTGTCTTTGATTAAATAACTCATTTTATCCTCCCTTTAATTCAATCCATAAGTTGCCATATCCGCCTCGGACATGGTCTGCTCGCCCACGAAGGCCTTGCCCTTCTCTACGAGGTCGTCGACGGAGTAGTAGCGGCAGTAGCCGTACTTATCTGCGTAGTCGATGGAACTGATGATCCACTTGAGATCAGGGCAGTAACCTATGATATCGGAAATGGCTCCGGTTTGTGCCCAGTTCTCGTAGTTCACCATGATGACGGATCCTGCACCACTGTCGAAGATCAGGTCGCCGTCTGTGCCGTCGTAAATCTGTATGCCCGTGTGATACAGCTGTTTTCCGATTTCGACCACGCCTTTTTTGGCTCCGCTTCGCGCGTCGTACGCGTATAGCCGGGAGTTGTCCGTTGCCACTACAAGGACGTCTTTGTAGAAACGCATTGCGGTGACCGCCTCAGGAAGGTTATCGATCTGCCAGACGGGAGTGCCGGACGCGTCGTAGACGTGCAGCTCCTTCCGGCTGTCGCCCTCCTGGGAACCCTGATAATAACATGCGAATATCCCGTCCGACTCACGGCGGGTGCTGTATGTCACGCCCGGGATCCCGGCGTCGATCGGCGTTACTGTGCCGCTTCCGAAATCCGCCAGATACAGCGCGTTGTCAAAATAGAGCACGCCCTTGGACCCGTCTTCTGCAAACATGCATTTTGGCACAACGGAAGAACTTTTACCCAGGTCCTCATAGTAGGGAAGCGCCAGATAGGCCATACTGCCATCTTTCATCGAGTAGCGGAACCAGTAACTGGTCATGGAGTTAAAGTTGGAAACCCTGTAAAAGATGTAATCACCGCTTACGGCGCGGTTCGAGCAGTCGAAATCCCATTTGCCTTCCCCGGAAAGGAAATCTGCTTTGCTTATATCTACTGTCTCGCAAGTTCCTTCCCCCAGATCTACGCGCAGCAGGCTGCGGTTGTAAATGTCTTCGGATGTTGTCATATAGAAACAGGACTGATCTGCGTCACAGCATATATAAGAATAATGGTTTTCGCTGTCCAGCTCAATCTCATGGAGTTTCTTTTCATTCTCCATATCGTAGATATAGATCTTGTTGTCACTGTTCATCAGGACCAGCCGGCTGCCGAGTATATACCAATGTATGATAGTCCCTTTGGGAGCGTCAAATCCGAAAAACGCGAACTAGTTGTCTCCCTGTTCTCCCTTAAAGACGCGGACCGTATTTCCCTGCACTACTACAAACTGGGACACACCGTCAAAGGCCTCTTTGGCGTGGTAGAAAAAGGTTGTCGTAACTTCCCCGTCTATGTAAGTCATTCCGTTGTAGCCCTCGGAGAAACTGTCAAAATAGTACTGCGTCCCGCTGGCTCCGTTCACACGGACGTACGGCTCAAAAGCCCCCTGTTTGTCTGCCGAGACCACCCAGTCTGAGAGAGTGATGTCCTTGATCTTTGTGCCGTCAGCCGCATCGAAGAGGCAGATTTTGTTGGAAACCGCGGCAAGAACCACTTCTCTCGCCGGATGCTCTGCGTCGCCGGGCACTGTCCTGATCTCAAAGCAGCTGTAGTTACTCCCCCTCAGACCCATGTAATCCACAGAATTTTGCCAGAGGATTTCTCCTGTTCCCTCCTTGATCATAAGCATTGAGACCCGGCCGCTGTCAAAAAACGCGGATCCGCTGTCATAGGAAACACTGTAGTAATTATTGAGCGTATAGTCCGTTTCTTTCTCAGCATAAGCGAGCAGGATGTTACCGTCCGTGTCCTGACTGACGCCTTCAAAGTGATAGTTCTCCTGTCCGAAGGGAGTCCAGACCGTCTTTCCGGTCTTATAGTAATAAGTCAGAACGCCCGACGCCGGTTCCGAGAAAGAATCATCGTCGATGGAACAGAGGATCGTGCAGCTGGCGTTTTCCTCGTTCATGCTGGCGAAATTCCCGCTGCTGAATGAATAGGAGTATTTGTAGGACTGTGTAGCGCCGCCTCCCGATGCTTCCTCAATGCTGCAGCGGCTTACGACTTCGCCGTTTTCCGAATTCAGGATCATCACTTCTTTATCTGTGAGCAGCAGAAGAGAGGCTCCGTCTTTCCCGAGGCTCATGACTCTTTTATACCGCCCTTTGAACTGCTGGTGCCAGAGCACTTCGCCGTCGCTGAAACGGATCATGGCCAGATCGTCCAGAAGTTCGCCGTAGAGCGCAAAGCGGTCGCTCCCGCAGGCGTCTGCCCTGTTCGCTGCGGCGCCAAAGAGACTGTAGGACGAGATCGTGTAAGGCGCTGTATTTTTTGACAGATCGCAGACTTCCACATCTCCTCCTGAGGAGACCATGGCCATGTAGTGGGCGTCTGCCGTAATGGTTAAATAACTGAGCGTGCCGGACTGCGGCGTATAGGAAGCGACGCCTCTGAGGTTCATGATCTGCCTGGTCTGATACGCCCCGATCGCCCGGGACAGGGTATAGACCGCCTCAGGCACTATAGGCCGCTCATTGCCCCGGTCAGGCAGTGCAGCCAGAGAGAGCTGGGCTGCCAGAATATTGTCGTTGGTGCTGAGCGCCTCCCGCGCCGAAGAAGCCAGATACTGGCTCTGGTTGATCAGCGATCGGCGGTAATTGTTCTGGATGTTGATGTAACTCCAGATAAAATAGCCTGCCAGCGCTGCCGCGAAAGCACCCGCCGCAGCCGCTAGACGCATTCTGCGTTTGCGCATCTTCTGGCGAAGGTCCGCGTAGCGGCAGCCGATCAGGACCGCGGCAAGCCTGGGGAACTCCTCATTTCTGGCCCTGTGGCGGTCTCCCCTGTAGTCGCAGCTGAGCGGCTCCAGTTTCGCCTCGATCTTGACATCATTGCCGTTCTCGTCCTTCACTGTCACTGTTTCTTTGCACAGGATCTCCGGAACGACTTCGTAGGGATCGCCCTCCGCGAGCACCGTCAGGATATGGTGCTTGTCGTGGCTCTCGAGAAAGAACTCTATTTCCTTCTGACACCAGATCGACTCGATATAGCGCGGCGAACAGATGCAGATCAGGTATTCACTGTTAGTGATCGCGTTCTTGATATTGTCGTTGAGGTCGCTGGTAGAAGGCAGCTCGTCCTTGTCGCGGAAGACGCGGCCGATCGACCTGATCCCCAGCTCTCTGCGGATGCTGCCGGGTATGATGTAGCGCTCGATCCGGTTCTGGATCTCCACAGCTACCTTGGTGTCCAGCTCTGCATGCCGGTATGAAATAAATGCTTTGTAGTGATATTCCATAAGACGCCCCCGCTATTATTCCGCTGTTACCAGGTCTGCCAAAGACTCGTCCTCTGTCAGCAGCTTCCGGATTTCCGCTTCATCCTCCTCCGTAAACCCGGAATCGTAATACATGGAATAGCCGATTTTCATCTTACTGCCTGAGCCGGGCGTGCGAGTAAGGAACATCAGCTGCGGCATTCCGCTGCCGTCGACAAAATCGAATCTGAACCAATAAGTGAAGATCTCATCGTCAAGTTTCTTAAATACCCGGCTCATGACTGCCGCGATCTGCCCGTTTCTATCCTCACCTTCCGGAAGCGCAAACTGCAGGCACGGCTTTCCGGTTGTCAAAACACCGATCCGCGTATATTCTAAATCCCCGAGTTCTCTTTTTATCTCCGCATAGAGATTGTCCCTCGGAATGCTGTACTGGTTTAAGATACAGGGTTGTCCTTCCTCATTCAGAAAGATCTGTTCTTTGTTCTGAAGTGTGACGGCAGGAGTGCTGGAATAGAGCACAGGAATCTGCGTTCCGCTGATCAGTGCCGCCCAGAAATCCGCCATCCACTCCATTTCTCCCGCAAATCCGTTCTCCGCGTTGAACGCGTTATAGTCCATGACAAATTTGCCGTCACCAATCATACTGTCACAATAGCCATAAGCGACAGCATTTGAATCCACCAACAGGACGATCCTGCCGCCTCCTTTTTTCACGCAATTCGCGGACAGTTTATTGAAAGCTTCTTTCCTGAGAGCTGACATATCAAGGGCCAGCACTTTTTTGCCGGATCGCTCCTGAACGGACGCCTCTATGCCGGATGACGCTTCCCGCAGAGCCTCCCCGCAGGAGCTGAGATCGACAGCCGAATTGCTTATCACATAGCCCAGGAAATTGTCGGTAAACTGTCCCTTCTCCATTCGGATCACGATCGAGCGGTCAACGCCGGGCCTGTGCCCCAGCGCATAGGGAACTCCGGACGCGTCCAGTCTCTCGCGGATCGCCTGAAGCGTCTGTTCCCAGTTCTTGTCGCTCACATACTCCTCTTCAGGCACATATTCATTGACCACTGTCTCGGTATTAAATCCGGTGTTTTCAATCTGTCCCGCGCCCTTAATGGCCGCGCCGCTTTCCCATTCGACGACGGGAAACGAGATCAGATTAAATGCGTTGGAAAGCGGCTCATGCGTAAAGGCATAGTACAGGGCGTTACTGTAGCCTTTTCGATCATCGTTCTCAGAAAAGATCATGCAGCGGCTCTCCGCATCCGGGAAAACTCTCATGTGCGCATAGCCTTCAAACCCTTCAATATCCTGCAGAATACTCGGCTGCTTCCACTCCCAGATCTGCGGATTTTCCCGGCAGAACTCCTCGGTCAGCGTGATCTTAAGATAAGTGAATTCCTTCAGCTTGATGCCGTAATCCATCGGGGTGTAGTGTTCCGGACATCCGTAGAGAACTTCTGCAGACTCGATCGCTTCCCTTGGAAGAGCAATCTGGTCTGTAAAGTTGTTCCACGTCCCGGTGCTCGTATCGTTGCCGAGCCACAGATTCATGGGGCGGCTGATCAGTATGCGGCTGATATCCCCGAGGCTGTCTTCGCCGTAGACTTCCCTGGGCACATAAAAGCTGACGGCATCGAGAATTCCCTGCGGTGTCTCTACCGTCGTGTCCTCCTTAAGATAATTGCCATCAGTCAAAGCATTGATCCGCCCTTCCACGATTTCCATATCCGTGTCGAAGTTCTCATCTTTTACATTTCTGTAGTAGCAGAGTCTTGCCATTTCTTCGGGATGGAGGCCGGCACTGTTTTGACCTGTGCTGCCTAGGCCGGCACTGTTTTGGCCTGTGCTGCAACCGGCAAAACAAAGAATGGCTGCAAGGACTACAAGAGCTGCGGCTCGAATTTTGTTCAGTTTTTTTCTATGCATCCCCAACTTCATAGTTTACCTGCCTTCTGTCGCGAAACCTGCTTATAACTGCATGAGCCTCATGAGTATATTTTACACGAAATACGATATTAGCGTGCCGTAGAATATCAAATCTGATAGCATGGAGATAGGGAATCATCCCCTGTCTATTGTGGAGGTGTAAAATTATGCGCAAGTTATTGGACATTGGTAACCGTTATGCAAAAGAGAGCACCTGGAAGGACTTTGCCCTTGTGAAGTTCTGCCTGTTTGCCATGGGCCTGGCGGCGGGCACGCAGGTGCCTGACAAGTACAAGAAAGCGGCGGTCGGAGTGGCAGCGGGGGTGTTTGCCGTGACGTATGTACCGCTGATGACGAAGGTGTTCAGAATCGCGTTTCGCGGGGAGAAGTGAGAAGTATCAAATTGGATGGGGCGTGAAAAACTTGTCTGAGGAGGCCACTGTGGAGATGTCAACTGGCACAAACTTTCCATCCACTTTGGCTTGTCGAGAAATCGGATGGACTGCAAAAAAGTGCTCTGGCACAAATCCTCCATCCACCTATGGCTTGCGACGAATCCGAAGGTATGCAAAAGCTTCTTTGTGCACAAACTCTCCATCCACCTACGGCTATGCGACGAATCCGATGGTCTGTAAAGGCTTCCTTGTGCTTGAACCCCTCCATCCGTCTCCGACCTTACGGCATATCCGATGGGGCAGTCGACAAGAAGTGCCATAAATGGGCCCATCCATTTTCTAGTTCATCCATATTCGATGGGGCACATGGCAAGAAGTGCCTAAATGGGCTCCATCCATTTTGGCGTTCAACAAAAAAAGATGGCCTCCGCCCCAATGAATGAATTCAGCCTGCCCAATTGAGGCATCTGACCTGGGACTCTCGGCTTGCTATTTACCGCATCCGACCTGCAGAATAGCAAAACGCCTCTGTAAATAGATTTATGTAAAATATAGTTGACATAATGCCGCCGGAGCAGTATTATATCCATAACAAGAAAAACAAGCTCACCAAAGGAGGCATATATGTACAACAGTGCTCGTATGATCGGAGTAACAATAGGTATAATTGTCGGGTTGATCGTCGCGATTTTCATCATTCGCTATGTGAACCGGAACAAGAAGCTGACCACGGAATATGATGAGATGCAGAAGCAGATCCGCGGAGAGGGTTATAAGTATGCGTTTTACTCAGTGATGATCCTTGAAGCCGTGCTGTGCGTGCTTACACTGGGAGTGGTGCTGCCGGCTGAGCCCTATGTAGTTCACTTTTTTGCTATTTTTGTGGGTATCACAGTGCAGGCTTGCTATTGCATCTGGAAGGGAGCCTATATCGGGCAGAATACAAATCTGCAGAGGTATATTATTCTCATGGCAGTGGTTTCGGTGCTCAATTTTTCCAGCGCGTTCATGGCCTGGAGGGCCGGCGAGCTCTTTGCGGACGGCAAGTTCCAGGCACCTGCAGTCAACCTGCTGTGCGGCCTGATGTTTGCGGTGATCGGAATAGTTGGCCTTGTCAAAAAAGTGACTGACCGGGAGGAAGAGGCATGAAGAATCTGAAGTTGAAAGCGGCCCGGGCAGGCCTGGACATGTCGCAGGCGGATCTTGCCGAAGCGGTCGGAGTCTCCCGGCAGACGATCAGCGCGATCGAGAAGGGCGATTACAACCCGACGATCAATCTGTGCATTAAAATCTGCAAGGTTCTGGGAAAGACTCTGGACGAGCTTTTCTGGACAGAAGAGTGAGGCGAACGCCGTAAAGACCGATTAGGACATTAGAGTGAGGCGACGCCGGACAGGCTTATCAGAGTCTGTCCGGCGTTTTTCAATTTATATTTGCACGGTTTGCCGCATATGCTATAAATTAGGAATGAAGAGTAATTAGACAAGGCAAAGGAAGGCAATACCATGAATTATGTATTTATATCCCCTGCATACCCTGTCACCTGCACACTGTTTATCGACCGCCTGCACATGCACGGCGTGAATGTGCTCGGAATCGGCGATGTGCCTTATGACACGCTGAACGACCAGCTTAAGGCTTCTCTGATGGAGTATTATTATGTGGACTCGCTGGAGGATTACGATCAGGTGTACCGCGCAGTCGCCTTTTTCATACACAAGTATGGCAGGATCGACTGGCTGGAGTCCCTGAATGAATACTGGCTTCCTGTGGACGCGAGACTGCGCACGGATTTCAACATCGCCGTTGGCACACGCGAAGACGGGATCGGAAACCTCGTCAGGAAATCCTGCATGAAGCAGGTCTTCCTTGATGCCAAAATACCGACTGCCCGCCAGCACATAGTATCTGACCTTGCAGCTGCGAAGGCTTTCGTGAAGCAGGTGGGATACCCTGTGATCGTAAAACCGGACATCGGCGTCGGCGCGAACGGCACGATGAAGATCAATAACGAAGAAGACCTGCTGAGTTTTTACAGAGAATTGCCGGAAACCCCCTATGTCATGGAGGAGTTCCTGTGCGGCGATATCTGCACTTACGATGCGATCCTTGACGCCGACTGCGAGCCGATCTTTGAGTCCACGTGCACGTATCCGCCGGTGATCGACGCCGTATTGAACAATGATGAGATCAAATTCTACACGGTCGCAGAGGTCCCGGAGCAGCTGAAGAAATTCGGAAGAAAAGCCGCGAAGGCGTTCGGCGCGGACCGTCGTTTCGTCCATTTCGAGTTCATCAACATCACGAAGGACTACAAGGGCATCGGCAAGGCCGGCGATTTCGCGATCATGGAAGTCAATATGCGCCCGGCCGGCGGACATGACCCGGATATGATGAATTACGCGCAGTCGATCGATGTTTTTGACATTTACGCGCGGATGGTTACGGGAGAAGAAACAGCGGCGGACGAAACTTCGGAGGACGGAGCCGCACCTGAACATTATTTCTGCGCTTACGCTGCCCGCAGAGATGGAGGCAGCTACATGCACACACCGGAAGAGATCGCGGAGCGCTATGGAAGCGACATCGTGATGCAGGAAGAAATGCCCCCGATCGACTGGCCGTCCATGGGCCGCTATGTTTACATGGCGAAGTTTAAAGAGAAAGAGGACATGGAGCAATATTTTGCCTTTGTACTCGGGTGAGTGAGACGAACGGAGGACCTCATGTGCTTTAGATCGATTGCATTGGCCATAGTAATGGCAGCTGTGCTGTCTGCGCTCGCCGGGTGCGGCACAGACCTTAAGATCAGAGGCGGCTCCGCGACGCAGGAGGGCGTGACCGTGACGCTGGAAAAAGCGGCGGCGCAAAAAAAGACAAATCCTTCCCGTTACGAATACAGCTTCAGTGGAACGATCGAGAACAATTCGGACGTTGGCGTCATGAGGGTCATCTATACTTTTTCCATCTGTGATAAGGATGGAGAGGAGTTCCGATCGTTCGGAATTCCTTATGACGGGGTGAACGAAGCGATCCCGCCGCATGGCGCGGTCAGTTTTTTCCACGACGGCATTAAGTGGGGCGCACAATCCGTTCCCGCATCGGTGTCGATCGGCATCAGCTCGGTGCAGACGGAAGACGAGCTGCCGCCCGCGCATGTCCCTCAGAAAGGCGAGTACCTCTATGAAGCGCTTGGCGACGACAAACTCGCGAATGTCAAAACAGAGCCGCCCGCAGAACTCGCTTTCCACATCGACCAGGGCGGATACGGGCGCACGGCTGTCTTTACAAGCGAAAACGGCAAGCTGCTCGATGAAGCGCTCGATCTGTTCTGCAAGATCCGGATCGGTGAAGAGACCGGCGAAATGGTCACGGACAATTATAACTGGATCAGTCTCACCTGGAAGGACGGCTCGAAGTCATCCATCAGCCTGAATTTGCGAAATCTCGAGCACTATATTCACTCGGAACCGCATATTTTCACGCTGGAAAACCTGGGGGATTTCTGGTCATTTGCGTCCGGGTATCTGGAAGAGGACAAATAAGAAACAAATAATAAGCCAAAGGAGGCAAAACATGGAATTCAAAGAAGTTGTGAAGAATCGTTATTCATGCAAAAAATACAGCGCCCGCATGCTTGAAGCAGCGAAACTTGAGGCGATCCTGGAAGCCGGAAGACTTGCTCCCACTGCCAAGAACCTGCAGGAGCAACATGTGTACGTCGTTCAGTCAGAAGAGATCCTGGCTAAGATTGACGGCGTAACTCCCTGCCGCTATGGCGCACCTGTTGTGCTGGTAGTAGCTTTCGACAAAAACAATGTGTTCACATATCCGGGCGGAAAGCGCGATTCGGGCGTGGAGGACGCGACGATCGTGGCGACCCACATGATCCTGGCCGCGGCAGATGAAGGCGTGGACAGCTGCTGGATCAATTTCTTCGACCCAGATAAGATGGCGGAAGCGATCGGCCTTCCGGAAAACGAAGAGATCCTGATGCTGCTTGACCTCGGTTACGCGGCGGAGGGCGCAGGCCCACTTCCGAATCACAGCAGCAGGAAGCCGCTGGCGGAGACGGTCAGTTATCTTTAAATTCAGTTTCCCCCGCGGCAGATGCCGCGGGGGATTTGAGTGCGCGGGAATTGCCGCGGGGGATTTGAGAGTATGGGAACTACTGAAATTGAAATCGGACGAGGCGGGTGACAGAGCATGAAGAAAGAAGCACATAAACTGGCAGTCATTTTTCCCGGAATCGGATACACGGCGGACAAGCCGCTGCTATATTTTGGCAGAAGGATCGCCGTGGAATACGGATATGAGATCCGTATTATGGATTATAAAGGCTTTCCACCGAAGGTGAAGGGCGACCGGAACCGGATGGAGGAGTCGTTTTTTATTGCGCTGCGCCAGGCTGAGGAGATGCTTGCAGGCGTCGACTTTACGGAGTACGACGATGTTGTGTTCATCGGAAAGAGTATTGGAACGATCGTGGCGGCTAAGATCGCGGCGGATAGTTCGGCAAAAGCCCGGATCCGCCAGGTTCTCTACACGCCGCTGGAAGATACTTTCAGATTTCCGATCGGAGAAGCGATTGCTTTTACCGGCGATGACGATCCGTGGGTCGGCAAAGAGAACAGCCGGATTCCCGCGCTATGCGAAGAGCGGGGCATTCCCTGCAGACTGGTCCCTCACGCGAACCACTCTCTGGAGAGCAAGGACGTGTTCGAGGATATGAAAGAACTGAGACGGGTCATGAAAGAGACCGAGGCATTCCTCAAATGAAGTGCCTGCGCGCGGACGCGCGGCTATTCGGCGGCAGTTAAAGCCAGGGCAGCCAACTACAGAATATATATGACTAATCGTAAGGAGTAATTTAGAAATGGACAATCAAAAAACGAGACAGCACAAGTTTGTTGAGAAATTCCCTGTGGTTGCCGCAATTCTTATGGCTATCTTTTGGATGCTTTTATTTGAAATCATCGAAGTCATTATTAATTTCGGAATTCATATGGTGATCAGCGGGTACGATGTCGCAACAGGGCCGGTCGGACTCTTTGCAGGCGCTGCGATCACGCTGGTTTTGTATAAGTGGTGGTTCAGGCCGGAGTTCGAGGGAATGCTGAAGGGCGATCTTCCGCTGGGGTTCCTTCTGGGCCTCATCGAGCTGGGTTATGTACTGATCTCGTATGCCCCTAACCTGATCGACGGCAGCTTCAGTATTAAGCCGCTGACGTTGACCATCCTCTTCGTTTCACTCACAGCCGGTATTAAAGAAGAAGTCGTATTCAGAGGCGTGATCATCAGCACTCTGATGCGCCAGTGGAAGGACAGGAATTTGTTCAGGCAGGCTGCACTGGTTTCAGGAATTGTATTCGGCCTGATCCACGCGGCGAATATTTTTGCGGGCGCTGATCCTCTGCAGACGCTTTTTCAGGTGATCGGATCCGTGAGCGTCGGCTTTATCTTTGCAGCTGTGTATCTGCGAAACGGAAGCATTCTGCCGTGCATGTTTTACCATGCGCTGCATGACATAATTGCGATTGCCTGCGAGAGCAACGTCTCGGAAAACGGCATTATGTCCGCCAGGGCATTCTGGTGGGGGGACGTTTTCAACCTCGCAATGGCGGCTGTGATGGCAGCAGCGGCATTCTGGTTACTCCGCGATGCCAAAACAGAGCAGATCCGCGAGATCTGGAACAGAAAATGGAAGCTGGCGGCAGTTCCGGCGGAAGCCGCAGCTCCGGAGACCGGTAAGTAATCCGTTTACGGTCGAAAATTTACCGATACAAAAAACAGGAACGCACGTTTTGTTTCATAAGAACAAAAGCGTGCGCTCTTTTTATATTGAGGGAATCTACGAATTATCAGGGATTTGGGTAAAATATAATCAAGAAAACAAAAGAGAGAACAAAACAGCAGCGAAAACCAAGAAAAATGTCAACAAAAAATCCGGAAACACGCCAAATGCAGAACAGAGACGGTTTGGTGCAGAACAACAAAAAGGAGGGGAACGATGAAACTTTTATTTGCTTCTGATTCTTTCAAGGGAACGATCTCCAGCGAGCAGACAGTGGAGCTTCTCACGAAGGCAGCCCACGAGGTGTTCGGGCCTTGCGAGACGATCGGAGTTCCGGTCGCGGACGGCGGCGAGGGCACGACTGACGCGGTGATCCTGGCAAGAAAGGGCGTCAAAGTCTACGCAGACGTACACGGCCCGCTGATGGAGAAGGCCAATGCATACTACGGAAAGCTGAGCGAGAAAGAGGCTGTTCTGGAGATGGCCCAGGCTTCCGGTCTTCCCATGGTACCTGAGGAACTGAGAAACCCGCTCAACACAACGACTTATGGCACCGGCGAGCTGGTCAAAGCAGCGCTGGACGCAGGCTTCACAGAGATTTCGATCGCAATCGGCGGCTCCGCTACAAATGATGGCGGCATGGGCTTTGCCCGCGCCCTGGGAATCCGCTTCCTGGATGCGGATGGAAATGAGCTCGAAGGCAAGGGCAGCGATCTCGAGAAAGTGGCAGATATCGACGTGAGCGGTCTCGACGAGAAGGCAAAGGCAGCACACTTTACGGTTATGTGCGATGTCACGAATCCGCTCTGCGGCAAAGATGGCGCAACCTATACTTTCGGCAAGCAGAAGGGCGGCACTCCCGAGATCCTGGATCGCCTGGAGAAGGGAATGTGCAACTACAGAGACGTGATCATCGAGAAGTTCGGCATCAACCCCGACGAGACTCCCGGAACCGGCGCGGCAGGCGGCCTTGGCGCAGCGCTGAAGATCTACCTGAACGCGGAGATGAAGTCCGGTATCGAGACTGTTCTGGATCTGATCGATTTTGACTCACTGCTTAAGGGCGTGGACCTGGTCGTGACAGGCGAGGGAAGAACGGACTGGCAGAGCTGTTTTGGCAAAGTAATGCAGGGCGTAGGAGACAGGTCGAACAAGTACGACATCCCGGTCGTTGCTCTGTGCGGCGGACTCGGCAAAGGATATGACCAGATCTACGAGCACGGAATCGACTCCATCATGACAACGGTTGACAGACCGATGCCGCTCGCAACAGCACTGGAGAAGGCCGAGGAGCTCTACTACAAGGGAGCGATCCGCATGTTCCGCATGGTTTATGCAGGTATGAAGCTGAGCGCCCGTTAGCGTAATCCAGAAAAATAAGTTTCATGTCTTCGGGATTTTCGATGTATTCATTTTGGTGGGCAGTTCCTGACAGAACGTGCCTGCCATTTTTGTAGGCCTGGAGCCGGCAGGGCTCGACAGGCTCCCATTTTTTACTGTTCAGCGGTGTGGTCGCGAACAGCAATGAGCGCTCAAGGTGATGCACGAACAGACTTCCTTTCAGATTATCATGCACATAGAGCATGCTCCCGTCGTAGAGCATGAAATTGACTTTGTTGTGGGCTGTGATCTCGAGCACCACGCGGTCGATCACATCAAAGCGCTCGCTGTCTTTGAGGATCCGCCCCTGCTTTTCGATCTCGGCGTTGATCTGATCGATCATATACAGCAGGATCCGCTCGCTGTCCGTCTGACCGCTCTGGGTATACAGGTATTTGCTGAGCAGAGGGCAGCTGAAGATCGTGCCGTTGTGCATGAAGGTCCAGGCCCTCCCGCCCGCGTCATGTCTGACAAAGGGATGGCAGTTCTCGTATGACATGTGGCCGCGGGTCGCGAAGCGGATATGAGCCATCATGTTCGCGGCGCGAAGCGGTGTTCTGAGGCGCTCTTTAAGATAACTGCTCCGATAGGCGGCGACGGGCTCTTTCTCGATGTTGACCTCTTTGCCGCAAAATAGAGCGATCCCCCATCCGTTCGGGTGGTCCACGCTGTGGCTGGCGAAAGTCTCGAGATATTCATTTACGACTATTTCATCAGGACCGGTCAGTCCAAAAAGTTCACACATTTGTCAGTATTCTCTCCTGAAGTTCTTTGGCAAGTTTAAGTCCTTTGCCGGCGAAGTCGTCTTCAAACTGTTCTTTGATCATCCAGGCATATCTCTTCTCGGGGATCCTCAGCTTTTCTTCCTCGAATTCCAGTATTTCCATGACATCATCAGGGAAATCGCGATAGAACTTTTTCATCTGCTCTAAGGCTTCGAATCCGGTCTTCACGACGGAGAGGGATTTGCCTTTGGGAATCACTATTTTGACAGTCTTGAGGTCATAGTGGGCGGCCTTCTTGAAATTCTGCGCGGCCTGGACCTGGTCCCTGAGAGTGAGTTCCTTTCTCGGATTTGAGGCGATCCAGGCAAAGAGAAGCTGGATGAATTTCAAGTCCTTGAGGTTGATCCCCGATAGTTCATAAGGATTGAGGTCAACGGTCCTCAGCTCGATATGGCTGACGCCCTCCGCGGCGAGCCTGTCCAGGTTGTTCTTTCCGTAAGACTTGAGGCGGACAGGGTAGTAGAGCTCTGTCGGAGAGACGATGAGGCCCGCGTCGACGTACTGCCGGATGCTGGCGGCATAGGCCTTTATATCCGAGTAGTCGAAAACCGGAACAAAGTAATTCCAGTAACCCAGCTCGCTGCACCTTGTGCTCGCAAGACCATTGAAAGCAGTGATGCCGCGCCTGCCCCGCTCAAGATAACTTCCGTCTAAAAGCGGACTTGCCGCGGTCAGAGCAGTTACGATCCAGCCGTATGCGGCTAGACCCGCGGCGAGATCAAGGTAAACTTTGTTCTTGTACTCCTCGAAATTGCCGCCTCCGCTCAGATTAAAATCAGCTCTCAGCAGCTCGTCGGAAAAAGAGTAGTTCACGTGGATCCCGCTCAAGGACATCATATACCTTCCGTAGCGGTTAGCCAAATATTCCCGGTAACCTTCCGAATACTCCGCTTTGGAGTTGTGGTGCGCGATGGGAATATCGCGCTCATTGCGGATATAGGGAGGATTGGAAAAGGGCCACATATACTCGGGCTCGTCCAAAGTGACAAGCTTCTTGTGAACCTGACATGTATGGAATGCAAGAAGCTTCTCCGCTTCCTCGGCAGAGGGCGCCACATCGGTGTTGATCTCAGTCTGGTTTTCGCAGAAATCATAGACGATATTCTTGTTGTCCGGGAAAGGGTGGAGGCTCAGAGCAAAATTGCCGTCTCTCGTGATCCTCAGGCTTTCTTTTTCCAGGCCGAAGTTTCCCTTAAGAAGCAGTGAACGGACGATATCATTCTCAATGTGAAACATGGTGATTCTCCAAAATAGTGTGCGTTTAAAGTTGATATATTGTACAATCTATAAACCTAGTATGTCAATAGGTGAATATATTGCAGAGTTGGCGATAAGATTGGCAAAAAGCTTCTCGAAAACAAAGATTTGGTGGTGTGTTGCTGAGTGTGATACGATTATAGAGTGATAGACCACTTGGCTAAAAATGGGATCAAGGCCCGTGAAGAGGATGCAGGAGACAGTAAAGGCGTCTCCTGAGAAATGAGGCTGCCATGAAGAAATCGAAGAAAAAACTCGCCGTTGCCGCGCTGCTGGCAGGTTCTGTCGTTGTTTCCGCGACTTCCTGCCATAAGAGTAATCCGGCTGTTTACGGTCCTCCGGAGGAGTTTCAGACACAGAAGGAGGAAGAAAACGGTTCGGGCGGAACGAATAGCGAGGCCGGAATAACCGGAGCCGCCGGTGAGGCGAACAGTGCTGCCGGCGTGACAAATGAGGTCTTTGTGCCTGATGATAATATGAATGAGGATGTCTACGGACCGCCTTCGGATATGGAGTAGGCGGGAATGACGCATCAGATAGGAGAACACTGTGGACCGCAAGGAAATACTGTCCATAAAGAAAAAACAGCTGGACGAGCTGAGCGAATATCGGGAAAGGCTGTATAAGGCGCCGCAGTTGAGGCAGCTGTTTTTTGAACTGACGCTGAAGTGCAATTCGGCATGCTTTCATTGCGGAAGCCGATGCACGCCGCAGTCGCCGGACGGCCTACCGGTCGGAGAGTATCTGAGGGTGCTCGATGAGGTAAGGGCGCGTTACGGAAATGAGATGACGCAGGTCTGCCTGACGGGCGGAGAGCCGCTGCTTTATGGGGAGTTCTTTGAACTGGCGCAGGAAATTCACGACCGGGGATTCCGATGGGGGATGACTTCGAACGGGACGCTGATCAGCCGCGAAGTCGCTCGCAGGCTCCATGAGACCGGCATGGGAACGATCTCGATCAGTGTGGACGGACTGCCGGAAACCCATGACCGCCTGCGGGGAATGCCCGGCGGGTTTGAGCGGACGATGGCGGGAGTGCGCAACCTGATCGAGGAAGGCGGGTTTCACTCGATACAGATCACGACGGTCGTCAACCACCAAAATATAGGGGAACTGGACGCGCTCTTTGAATATTTTGGCGATGTTGATATCGACTCCTGGCGGGTGATCGGACTCGAACCGATAGGCCGCGCGCTTGAGCACCCGGATCTGCTGCTGACGCCGGAGGACCAGAGAAGGCTCTTCGCTTTCATTCGGGATAAGCGGGTAGCGGACTTCCCCGTGACTTACGGGTGCTCACACTACCTGGGGCTTGAGTGGGAGAGAGAAGTGCGCGACTGGTATTTCCTGTGCAATGCGGGCGTGTATGTTGCCGGGATCCTGAGCAACGGGGACATCGGCGCGTGCCTGGATATCGAGCGCCGGCCGGAGACGATCCAGGGAAACATCGGGAAGGATAGTTTCGTCGATGTCTGGGAAAATCGGTTTGAGCTTTTCCGCAGGCCGCTGAGCGAGCGGAACTCTGTCTGCCGGGAGTGCAGCGCCGCTAAGTACTGCGCGGGCGGTTCCTTCCACAGTTGGGACTACGATTTGAATGAGCAAAGGATTTGTATGAGGGGGATTTTGTTTGATGAAGCACGGGGTGAAAGAGACCTCTGTGAAAGAGACCTCTGGGGTAGTTTGTACCCAGATGGGGCGTAAAGGTGCAAGAGACCTCTGGGGTAGTTTGTACCCACTTGTGGAATTTTGGAGGGAAAGATTATGAAAACAATAATTCTGAACGGCAGTCCCAGAAAGAACTGGAATACGGCCACGCTGCTGAAAGAAGCGAAAAGAGGGGCCGAATCGGTCGGCGCGGAGGTAGAGTATATAGATTTGTTTGATCTTTCCTATACCGGGTGCCGGTCGTGCCTCGCTTGCAAGCGGAAGGGCGCAGAGAGGTGCAAGTGCTTTTGGAAGGATGATCTGTCACCGATGATCGACCGCATTTTTGCGGCTGACGCGCTGATCATAGGCTCTCCTATATATCTGGGTGATATTACCAGTCAGGTGCGAGGGCTGATCGAGCGGCTGCATTTCTGCGCGCTGTCTTATGACGATTATTCGAATTATTTTGCCGGGAAAGTTGATGTGGGCATTATTTTGACAATGAATGCGCCGAAGGCTTTTTATAAGCTTGCTTACGGGAAGAAGGCCAAGGAGGTCGCGCAGAGTTTTAAGGCGCTGAACGGGGCGGTTGAGGTCTACGCGAGCTGCGACACCCTGCAGGTGGCGGATTACAGCAAGTACGATATGGCAAGTTTCAGTGAAGAGCACAAGAGGGAAGTGAGGGAAAAGCAGTTCCCGCTTGATATGGAGAAGGCTTTTGAGATGGGAGCAAGGCTGAGCGGGGGAAAGTGACGGAGTTAAGGGAACCTCTGGGGTAGTTTGTCCACAGGTGTGGACAAACTACCCCAGAGGTCGAGCCGGCCTAATAAGGAGATTTTCGATGGTTCGTAAGAGATTTGTGTTCAATGGACGGGTGCAGGGTGTCGGCTTTCGATACCTTACACGCCGCGCTGCCGATCTGATCGGCGTTACAGGCTGGGTCAGAAATGAGCTGGACGGATCTGTAACCATGGAAATTCAGGGAACGGAAGAGCAGCTCGAAGGAGTGATGCTGTCTTTAAAACATATGATCATCAAGCGCGGGCGGTATGTAAGGATTGAAAGTATCGACGAGAAAGAGGTCCCGACAGTCGCGGATGAATCCGGATTCAGGACGAGGTTCTGAGCGACAAACCACCCCAGAGGTCATTCGAGGTCCCGGTGGGGGGAACAAACTACCCCAGAGGTCATTCGAGGTCGAGGTCATTCGAGGTCAAAATGGAATCTGAAGGACGCACTATTTTTCATGTGGATGTAAATTCCGCATTTCTATCATGGTCGGCGCTCAAGCGCCTGGAGGAAGATCCTGATGCAGTGGATCTGCGCACAATTCCTTCAGGTGTGGGCGGCGATGTCAAAACGCGCCACGGAATCATCACGGCAAAATCCATTCCGGCCAAGAAATACGGCGTTCAGACAGGGGAACCGGTTGTCAAAGCATTGCAGAAATGTCCGCAGCTGGTGCTGGTGCCGCCGGATTTCGAGACGTACCGGAAGTATTCGCATGCACTGATGGAGATCCTTTCCCGGTATTCGCCCTTATTGCAGCAGGTGTCAATTGATGAGGCATACCTGGACGTGACAGAGAGGGTTTCTGAGAAAGGGACCTCTGGGGTAGTTTGTCCCCAGGTGGGGTGCAAAGAGACCTCTGGGGTAATTTACACTCAAGAGACCTCTGGGGTGGTTTGCACCTCCGGCGAGCGCGAGCGTGCGGCAGCGCTGGCTCAGAAGATCCGCGATCAAGTGAGGGCGGAGCTGGGATTCACGGTGAATGTCGGAATTTCATGCAACAAGCTTTTGGCAAAAATGGCGAGTGACTTTGAGAAGCCCGACCGGACGCATACTCTGTATCCCGAGGAAGTGCCGGCCAAGATGTGGCCGCTCCCCATCGAGGCGCTGCACGGCTGCGGGAAGTCGACGGCGCAGAAACTGCAGCTGATCGGGATCAACACGATCGGCGATGCCGCGTCGGCGGACAGGGCGCTTCTGCAGTCTTTTCTGGGGCAGAGCAGCGGCGCTTACATCTGGAACAGCGCCAACGGGATCAGCAAGTCCAAAGTGGTTGCGGAGCGGGAGCAGGCCAAGAGCGTTTCCAACGAGCGCACGCTGTCGGAGGATATCGGCAGGGAGAATTACCAGGCGGACGGCGTTCCTGTCATTTGCATGCTCTCCCGGAAAGTCGCGGGCAGGCTGCAGAAGAGCGGTCTGGTCGGCCAAACGATCACTTTTCAGATCAAATCCTCGGACTTTGAGAGGCATTCCCGGCAGATGTCCCTGACGGCTGTGACAGATCAGTCAAAAGATATAGAGGCGGCAGCCTTACTTCTCGCAGACCAACTTTTGGGCGGGCCGGAGGGCTTATTTGCGCAGGGAGTTACAATACGGCTCATCGGAGTCGGCGTATCGCGACTCTCGGAAAAGGAGAAAACGGTGCACCAGATGGACCTCTTCGAGTGGGCGGAGCGCAATGAAGAAGAAGAGAGCCGGAGAGCGGAAGCCGAGAAAGCTCAGAGGGCGGATCAGGAAGCCCGGGAAAAGGCGCAGAAGGCTGCACAGGCCAAAAAAGCGCGCCAGGACAAACTGGACGCAATGATGGGCAAGCTCAACGAGCGGTATGGGAAAGGAACGATCAGAAAAGGAAGTTCAGAATGACAAATCGACCTCTGGGGTAGTTTGTCCACGCCTGTGGACAAACTACCCCAGAGGTCGAGGTCGAGGCCGAGTCGGAGGCCAGGAGACAGGATCATGAAAAAAGCAGCAATCGTAGCATGTTCCAATGCGCAGCAGTCAAAATACAGACCGCAGATCGGGAAGCTTATCACTTTTCTTCAGTCAATTGGAATAGAGACAGAACTGAGCGAGTGCATATATTCGGATGACAGTGTTTTTTCAGGAACACCCCGGGAGCGGGGAGCTCAGCTGATGAAGATGTTCAGAGCCCCGGAAATTGAAGAGATTTATGATATTTCAGGCGGAGATGTCGCAAACCAGATACTGGATGAGCTGGATTACAAGGTAATCGCTGCCAGTAAGGCTATATATTGGGGATACAGCGATTTATCTACTGTGATCAATGCAATTTATACGATGACCGGAAAGGAAAGCGTCCTTTACCAGGTCAAAAACATGGTGCGCGGGGAGTATACAGCACTTCAGCGGGAGCGTTTCCGGAACAGAAAGGAATTATTCGAGCCTTCTTTCACATTCATTCAGAAGAACGCTATGAAGGGTGTGGTCGTCGGAGGGAATATTCGTTGCTTCCTGAAGCTGGCGGGGACCAGATATTTTCCGGATCTGCAGGACAAGATACTCTTCCTCGAGTCTTTGGGCGGTGAAGTGCCGCAGATGGCGACATATCTGGCACAGCTCAAGCAGATTGGGGCTTTCAAAAAAGTGAACGGCGTCCTTCTTGGGACTTTCACTACAATGGAGCAGAAGCGTTGCGAGCCGGACATCGTCACACTTGTAAAAGAGATCTGCGGCCGGGAAATGCCGATTGCAAAAACAGCCGAGGTCGGACACGGCGACGATTCGAAAGCCATTGTGATCGGGCGTGAGATTGAGCTGGCCGGGTAAAAGTGTAAATCGACCTCTGGGGTAGTTTGTCCACAGGTGTGGACAAACTACCCCAGAGGTCGTCTCTGTCAGGAGAATGTATGAAGAAAGCGCTAAGTTTATTATTGTTCTTTATGGGGATTGTATTTCTGGCAGGGTGCGGCGCATCAAACGCGACCGACAGCGTGCAGGCAGTTTGGGAAGTATCCCCTCTTAAGGATGACCCCATCTGGGCCGACCCGCAGAGCGTCAAGGCGATGATCATATCGGATCTCCACTACACTGAGTACAAGGAAGTGGATCCTGTGCTCGTGCCGAGCATTGCTTTGGCAGGTGAGATCACGGACACGCTCGCGGCAGAAGTGATCGACCGGCACCCGGATGTCCTGATCATGACCGGCGACAACACTAACAGCGGCTATATAAGGGACGTGGCGGGGCTGGTCCCTAAGCTTCGGAAGATCAAGGAAAACGGGATTCCGATCATTATAACTACGGGCAATCACGATTTTGACCTGATGGACGCGGGGGAGTTCGAGAAAGCATATTTCGAACTGCTGGAACCTGTCGACCGGGATCCGGCGTCCCTGAGTTATACGGCGATCGTGAAGGATGTCGTTTTTTTGGCAATGGATGATAATGCCGCAGAGTCGGGAGTCGGAGGAGAGTTTTCCCCGGAGACAATGCGGTGGATTTCAGAAATGCTGGCAAAATATAGCGGCCGCCCGATCATTTTCCTCTCGCACCACAATGTTCTCTACGGATATGGGGAGGAGGGCTCTTCATCACACCTGATCAATAACCCCGAACTGCCGAAGCTGTTGTCGGACGGCGGTGTCAAACTGGCGCTGACCGGACACATGCATTTCCCCTATATAACACAGATGGATGGGCTGTGGGAGATCCTGAGCGGAATGCCGTTTTCGGGGAAACACCTTCTGGGGAACCTTGCGGTCGGAGAGAACAGGCTGGTCTATTATGCTGAGCCGATCGACTTTGCCGCTTATGGAGGAACGGTGAAGGAGGAGCTCGATCGTCTGGACCGAGAGAGCGGGGAATACATGAACAAGGTTTTCTCCGAGCTGCTGGAAAAAGAGAAGATTTACGGGTCCAAAAAGAAAAAGGTCCTGGGGCTCATCAGCAAGTACATGGGCTATCACGGGGCAGGGACTTTGGCGGATCACGCACAAGAGCTGAAAGAGGACCCCTCCTACGAGCTCATGCTCAAGGGGCTGTGGGATTACAATTACGGGCCCTGGATGAAGGCGACGATCGAGACGACCAAGTACAACGCAGGGGAGCTGGAGATTTCGTGGTAAGAACAAATCGACCTCTGCGCAAATCGACCTCTGGGGTAGTTTGTCCACAGGTGTGGACAAACTACCCCAGAGGTCGATTTTAGCTTTTATTGACTCACTCCCTCATAAGTGCTATTATGAACATGTTCATAAAAAACACCGGCGGGCATTTTCACGGAGGTGCGGTATGCCGAAGATCATTAAAAATCCGGAAGACAGGATCCTTCAGGCAGCCAGAAACAGACTGCTGGATAAGGACCTGTCTTCTTTCTCGCTCAGGGGCGTCGCGGCGGACTGCGGGATCGCCGTGGGGACGATCTACAACTATTTCAAGGATAAAGAGAGCCTCATGGCGGCTGTTATGATCCAGGACTGGATGGACGCGCTGAAGGGAACCCGCGAGGGGCTGATGCAATCACAGTCCCTGCAGGAAGGGCTTCTGCACATCTGCCGCGGGATCCGGAACTTCTGCCTGCGCCATCAGAAAGTGTGGAGCTCATATCCCACCGGCGGCGAATTCAGTATGCGCTACCGCAAGCGCCACGAGCTGCTTCTGTCCCAGATCACAGAGATGATCAAAGGCTTGTATGAGCGCTTTGACGCGCCATGTGAGGAGCACAGAACGATTCTTTACGCGGAACTAATCATTGCCGGGGCCCAGCACCCGGAGATCAGAGAGGAGGAGATCATTGAAATCATTATTTAAACTTCCGGCCAAGTTAGATCCGGCCAAAATATTGTCGGTCGACTTACTTCCGGCCAAGCCGCATAAGGCCAAGTCATCCCCCGGGTCATCATCCGGGAAATCATCAGGTTCACCGTCCGGATCATCCTTCACGGAACTGAGGGCAGTCGACAATTTCTATCAGACTTCCCTGTATTTCCCCATGCCCGCCGTGCTTGTCAGCACGCTTACAGACGAGGGGAAGACGACCTGCGGGCCGTGCTCTCTTTTGGCGCCGTTTTATGTGGCCGGCAAAGAATACTACGCTTTCATGCTGGAGTGCCGCAACTCCTCCAACACGGCCCAGAACCTAATCAAGCACAAAAAATGCGTCATCAACTTCCTGGATGACGACAGGAAGACCTTCAAGGAGATGGTGCGCCTGGGCTGGCCGGGTGATACGCCTGCCGAGAAGATGAAGGATTTCGCATTCCACCTCGAGAACGGACTTCGCAAGGCGGAGGACCCCGAGGGCACCTATCCCAAGGTGATCTCCGAGGCACTGCAGGCCGTGGAGTGCACCTGGGTCGACACCCTCGACGGCGCGCAGGACGACGGCCCGCTCCCGGAAGGCGCGGACCACTATGAGCTCGAGAAGTACCATGACTTCAACGGCATCACATCGCCTTACGGCGCGCACTTTGTCCTGAAAATTGACAAAATATTGATGAAACCCCGTTACCGCGACGCGATCGTGAACGGCGTGCGGGCGCAGGATTTTCCGCCGCTCCCGGTGGATTACGGCTACAGGGATTCCAAGAACTTCTGGTATCACAAGCACAGAAGGCTTCTGCCTGAGCTTCTCCCGCAGCGGCAGACGACAGTCCAGTCTGTGCGCTATGCGGCCAACCGCCTGCAGACAGACGTGCAGTTTACAGACGCGGCTCTGGAGAAACTGGTCAAGGTCCCGCGCATCTTTCTGCCGACCGTACTCAAAGGGTGTGTCAGTTGGGCGGAGGAGAACAACGTAAAAGTGATCGACGTAGAGCAGATGGACATCATCAACGACAAGAGATCCAAAGAAAAAAACAAGTAATGTCGCGGGGACGGTTCTACTGACAACTCTTGCGTCACAAAAGGTGTCAAAAGAACCGTCCCCATGGCAGAAAGGGGAAGAAAACTATGAAAATCTTACTGGCAGGCGCGTTCGGAAATCTGGGAATCGAGATCCTGAAAGTCCTCTGCGAGGGCGGCCATGAAGTCATCGCGGCAGACCTCAAAGAGAAAGAGAACAACGGGCTGGAAGGCAAATACACCTTCCGCGCCATCGACGCGACCAAAAAAGAGACAATGAAAGGAATTTGTGACGGCGCAGAGGTCGTTATCACGACCATGGGCCTCACCACGTCGTCCACGAAATTCACAGCCTACGACATCGACTATCAGGGCAACCTGAACCTTCTCGAAGAGGCTAAGGCTGCCGGCGTGGGGAAATTCAACTACATATCAGTTATCGCCTGCAAAGAGCCCGGCGCTGAGAAAGTGCCTATGCTGCACGCCAAGGCCATGTTCGAGGACGAGCTTGTTAAGAGCGGCCTCGAGTACGTGATCTACCGCCCGACCGGCTATTTCTACGACATTGCCAAAGTATTCAAGCCCTACATTGACAAAGGCGAGATGCAGCTTCTCAAGGGCTACCACGGTGTGAAAGCAAATGTTGTGGACTGCCCTGATTTTGCGGCTTTCATCGCGGAACACATGATGGACACAAACGCGATCTACGAGGTCGGCGGCAAGGAGACTTACACCTACGAGGAGATGGCCAAGCTCTGCTTCCGCGCGGCCGGAAAGCCCGTCATCATCAAGGACAGCCCGATCTGGATGTTCTCTATTTTGGCAAACCTGCCCAAGATCAAGAAGGCCGGCAAGCATGACATCATTCTGTTCTCCAAGTGGACGCTGTCCCACGACCTCGTGGGCAAAGACGTGACCGGAGACCATTCCTTCAGGGAATACATTAATGAGTACTTTGGGAGGAAATAAAAACGCTGCATCTGGATCCCTCTTATATTGGCAAAGTATGGCCGGCTTTCATGTGGACAGTGACGATCGTCTCGGCGCTCGGCTGCTGCATGGGCTTTCACGAATTTGTCTGGTTCATGTCCGTGGGCTACGGCTTTGCGGTCATGTGCATCGGTATTTTCCACCTGATCTTCGGCTTTGTAAACGGAAGCCTGACAGTGGCAACGGCCATTACGGCAGTGCTCTTTGCGATTTACGGATACCGTCTGGGCGGCTATCTTTTGAAACGTGAGCTGACTAACGCGGCTTACCGCAAGACGCTGGAATCCACCGGTTCCACGAAGCGCATGCCGATCCCGGTCTCTCTCTTCATGTGGGCTTTCTGCACGTGGCTGTACGTCGCGGAGACTTCCGCGGTGACATACCGGGTCATTAACAGGGCCGGCGACAACCTCTTCGCGTGGCTCGGCGTCCTGATCATGGCAGTAGCCATCTACGGAGAAGCGACGGCTGACCACCAGAAATCGGCGGCCAAAAAGATCAACCCCAAGCGCTTCTGCGACACGGGGCTCTACAAATACGTGCGATGCCCGAACTATTTTTCCGAGGTCCTGTTCTGGTTCGGCGTGACCGTCTCCGGCATAGGCGCGGTGCAGGGCAAGCAGTGGATCATGGTGCTCGTGGCCTTTGTCCTGATCACATTCGTTATGTACAACTCCGCCCAGCGCCTTGAGCTGCGGCATGAGAAGACCTACGGCCTGGATCCGGAATACCAGAAGTATTCCGACACAGTGCCGCTCCTGTTCCCGTTTACCAGGCAGTATCATTCCATGAAGGTGTACAGAGATTAAGAAATAATTCAAAGGAAAAGAGACATCATGAGCAAACACAAAGATTTGGGACAATATACAGTGGAGTCGCTGGGTCGATATTTTGACCTCGTGCCGAAGGACCTCGGGGAGGACTCGCGCCGCTCCAAGCGTGGGATGATATTTGAGACCAAGAGCTGGGAAATCCGAGGCGTCGGCCACCTGTGCGTGCTGCGGATGAACGCGTTCCTCGGGCTGATGAAGATGGAGACGGTCGTGATCGCTCCCTTCGAGGCGGACCTGCCGCTCTATAACGCGGACTGGGTGAAAGCCTTTGGGACCGAGACGCAGATAGCGGAGCTGTACGACACGCAGCTTGAGCCGTGGACCGAGGAATCTCAGGGAAAGTTTCTTGCGATCAAGACTGGATTTGACAATCTTCCGGACGCTCCGTCCGGTGAGCACTGGTACGATTCGGTCCTGTACCCCTGCTCGATCCACAAGAAGGGGAAAGGCCTGACAGATTCCTTCAACAAGTTGGCGAAAGAGTACACTGATTTGTTCGTCGCGGAGCTCTCGGCGGCGGAGAAGTGCCCGGCAGATCTCAAAAAAGCTCGCGTCAGCGAGTTCGCCCACAAACTCGTGGCGAACGACGGGCCGGCTGTCAACATGATGGCTAAGCTCTTCGGCAAGGAGACGATGCAGAGAATCGTGCTGAAGCATATGTATGGGGTGGAGTAGAACAGGAATGGATATGAGGAAAACCAGGAACTTTTTGATAATTGCGATCATGTTGATCCTGATGACAGGCACCGCCGGTTGCGCCAGGCTGCAGAGCGGCATCCATGATCTCCATGGAAGCATCATCGGAAACGAGTATAATATCGATATTTTCGACAATACCGGAGTCCGCGCGCTGCGGTCCCACGGAAAGAAGATCGATATCGACAACAACATTGTGGAGGAGAGGACCTATGCCTCTGCCACCGATGAGTGGTACACGACTAAGACTTTGAGTTCTGTGATTACGATCACAGTCGACGGCAGGCAGCTGATTTCCTGCGGAGATACCTGCATTTTCTACGACAAACGCCTCACTCCGGAGTACGAGTTCTACCTGGACAAAATAGAGAGCGACTCCTCAGGCATTTTGGACTCGACACTGATCAGCGGCAGAGTGAACAGCATCAAGAACGAATTCGGCAAGCCCATGGTAGTGGTCATCAAATCGCAGATGGGCGCGCCCATCTATGCTTTTTCCGGGGACAAGGTGTACTGGGAGATACAGGAAGACCTGCCAAGGTTTACAAAACTGATGATAGACGGAAAGGCACTGTATATTCACAGGGCCAACTTCCAGATCATTGACAAGGCATTGCTGGATTAAGATTTTTCCAAAATAGTGAGGGACTAAGAGACCTCTGGGGTAGTTTGCGGACAGGTGTCCATAAACTACCCCAGAGGTCTTTTGTTTGGATAGTTTGTCCACAGGTGGGGACAAACTACCCCAGAGGTCGGTTAATTGCTATAATAGAATTGGTGAAGCAAGTGGTAAGCGCCTAAGGAGGGGAAAATGTCAACAAGTTCAGAAAGAATAGAAGTGTTTCAAGATACTTTGAACTGGATCGAGAACGACATCGAGCTGTCCGCGTCAGTGATCTATTCCAAGGAGCACACGAAGATATATTGGGAGAATGATTATCCGGAATTTGACGGCGCGAAAGAATGTGATACAGAAGTCACGGTGACCCGGGACCGCTCCTATCAGGCGGCCATGAGGCTCGCCGCGGAGAACGAGGGCAGCAGGATCGCGGTCATGAACTTCGCTAATGCCTTTCATGCCGGCGGCGGCGTCGTCAAAGGAGCCAGCGCCCAGGAGGAGTGCCTGTGTCGGACCTCAACGCTGTACCCGCTGTTGTATAGGAAGACTCTGCGGGATACTTTCTATAAGCATCATCGCACCCTGAAGACGCCCAAAGCAACTGATGCCCTCATCTACACGGAAGACGTCGTCATCTGCAAGACCGACGAAGACCTGCCCAGGAGGATGCCCCGCGAGCAGTGGGTCAACGTCGATGTGATCACAGTCGCCGCGCCCGACCTGCGCGACAAATCGAACCATTACGCACCGCTGGTTGGCGGCGGCACCTTCATGAAAAATGCAGAACTATTCGGCTATCATGTCAAAAGAGCGATCCATGTACTTACATGTGCAGCCGCGCAGGGTGTCGATATTTTGGTATTGGGTGCATTTGGCTGCGGCGCGTTCCGGAACGACCCGGAAGTGGTGGCGCGAGCCTATAAGGTCGCCATCGGGGAATTCCCGAAGGTCTTCAAGAAGATAGAATTTGCTGTGTACTGCAGCCCGGCAGACCAGAAGAATTACGAGACGTTTTCCCGAGTGCTGGGGTAAATCCGGTTTAAACGACCTCTGGTTTAATCGACTTCTGGGGGCTTGGACAAGACACCCCAGTAGAGGTCATTTTGTCACCAGAAGGGAACGGGATCCGCATCAGCGACGGTTTTAAAGTCCTGGAAATCAGTCAGGACGTCTACCGTGACAAAAAGAAGAAATACCACATAACCGTAAGCGTTTCTTACTACCCGGCAAAAAATAACTGACCAGCCGGGGGGGGGCAGGGAACGCCCCCGCGAATTTGGGCAGTTATAGTCGATTTTTCGTCAAAAAATAGCTGCACACCCCTTTTCAGAACCCTTTATTGGCGGAAATCCCGCCAATAAAGGGTTTTGAAAAAGGGTACTCACAGGGTTCTGGAGTATAGGTATATGCTTACTCGAGTCTATATTGGCGGAAATCCCGCCAATAAAGGGCTTTGAAAAAGGGTACTCACAGGGTCCTGGAGTATAGGTATATGTGTACTCGAGTCTATACTGGCGGAAATCCCGCCAGTATAGACTCCGAGAAAAGGCAGTTCGCCAAGTTAACAGACCACCCCGAAGGTCATATCAACACCAGAGGTCATATCAACTGGGCTCGGCATCAATTCATGTCGCACAGCTCCTCGATCCACTCCCTGCGCTTGATCGTGTCAAGCCAGGCCGCGGGGATCTGGTCGTATCCGTAGTACAATCCGGCAAGGCCGCCGGTGACTGCGCCGACTGTATCGCTGTCATCGCCAAGGTTGACTGCCTTCAGCAGTGCCTGCTCGAAGCCATCGGTCGTGAAGTTCTCGGTCGTGATCAGCGACCAGACCGCCGCCTCCAGCGTATCCACGACGTAGCCGCTGCTCTTGATCCGCTCGGCCGGAACAGCTGCAAATCTGTCCAGATCCCGTAGCCTGTGATAATGGCAAAGGTTATCTTTGTCAGCCAGATAGGACTCGTAGAATGCGAATCCTTTGTCCAGACCGGCCTGCAGTCTGCTGCGCAGGGAACCTTCTCCTGTCAAAATACTGTCGGCCATAAAGAAATAGAGGCCGCACGCTATTTTGGCACGGATGTGGGCGTGTGTCAGGCCGCCGACTGCATGGATCGTCTGCACTGCATCGCTCTCGGTGAATTTACCGCGCCGGAGCATCTCGCTGCAGTAGATGCAGGCGGGAAGGATCCTCATCAGGCTTCCGTTTCCATTATTCCAGTCGCGCTCGCCGCCGCACTTTTGGGCATTTCTGGTTCTTCTGTAGCGGTTGATCGCCTCCATTGTGCCGTTTCCGATGTCATAAGAATAACCGTACGGAGTGAACTCGCCGTCATACATCCACTTCATGAAATTCTCCATGATGTCATCGAGATCGATCCCCTTCACGCGGCGGATGCTCTCCAAAAGCGCGAGAGTAAGGCTGCTGTCGTCTGTCCAGGACCCTTCAGGAAGATTAAAGGTTCCGTAACCGCGCATCCCTGTGACCGGATTGCCGGCGACTTCTTCGCGTGACCTGAACTGCACCGGGCAGCCAAGTGCGTCTCCTGCAATAACTCCCATGATTCCATTGATCCAGATATTTGTGTTTCTCTTCATAATGATCAACCCCTTTCTTAAACTATGTCTTTTCTTGTTAGCATGATGATAGCAAAAGCGTTTGAAAAAGAGGTCGCCCGGCAAACGACTTTGATTTTTGTGAACAAACTACCCCAGAGGTCGATTATTATCTAAACAGTTATGAATGCTTTCTGAATTTTCATGGCAGTTGATTCCTGCAGCTCAGCTTTTTCAGCAAATTGCAGCCACCCGGCCTGGCTTTCCCGAACTTCGGAAATGATCCTTTCTGCCTCTGCGTTCTTTACCCCCATATTCCTTGCAGTGGAAAGGAGGTCCTGCATAGTTATCGCATCGCGTTTGCCGTTTACGGTCATCTGATGTGTTCCGGTCCACATGCCGTGAGGATTGTACGCATACGTCACATCATAAGCGGGTGAGAGACTCCATCTGCCGCGTTTGTCCATGAGAAAAGAAACATTTTTTACATGGTCGTCCTGATTTCGTGCCAGGACATTAAAGACCATACGGCGGTAAAACTGGCTGATCTCTGTATTAGAGATCCTTATCTGCCGCATTACCTGCGCTGCCTGCTCATAGCTGTATGCTCCGGGAAGATTGAAGTCGAAATGCGCTATACCACCCAAAGACTGCATATGGAGTTTTGCACCGGTTGAGAGATCCCGGTCAAACCGCCGGGTCATGAAATGATATCGTCCATTCTCTTCATACAGGCGGCACTCGCTCATTGAAATTCCTGCGTTTTGAGCCATCAGATAGTAGGCGTACTCTATTTTGGTATATTGAGGGGCATCGTCGCCTTCCTTATCACCGTTTTTGCTGACGCCGTCGAACTTGATCAACCAATACTCATAGCCTTTCCCGGCATCGATCTGTCCGGAACGGATATCGCCGGTCTGTTCATTCCAGGCAATGACTGCTTTAGCCCTTGCGCCGCCAGCTGAGGTTCCTACCCGGATAAGCTCCTGCATGGCGTTTCCCCCGGCAACAATGTGCATATCCTCGCGAGAGCGAAGAATATCCGAAGCAAGCTGTACTAAGCGATCAATCTCGATGCTCTCCGATTCAAGCGGGCTCGGCCCTCTTGCCGGCACATATTCAAGAGCGCCCATGCCACGGCTGCCTGTGTAACAAAGCCGTTCCACAGGATCGAATGAAGAAGGGCTTCTTCCCTGACTTTGCAGCCAGGCGTCAATTATCGCATTTCCGAATTTGTCAGGCAGACTATCTGCAAGAAGTCCCGGAAGACCATGAAAGCTCTGCCTTGCAAGCTCGGGAAAAGCATAAACACGTCTGGAGAGCGGCATGGCAAGGGGAGATACTTCGATTCCGGATGAGAGAAAAGCGGGATCATATTCAAAAGAACCCAGTCCGGTTTCTCGGTCAAAAACTACCGTCCCGATCTTTGTTCCCCACATTATAATTTCTGCCACAGTCATACTTCATCCCCCCATTTCCATCCGGTTTGCGGCGCAGCTGTGTTGGCCTTTTTGCGCGCCCGTTCTCGTGGTTTTCCGAGTGCTGCAATTTCACTTGGGCGCGGCCCCTGCTCCGGAATCATGAGCTCTAAACTCTGCAATTGTCCCAAAGCGCGAAGCACCTCAATAACTGTAGAGAAAGAAACATCCTTGCCGCTCTCCAGATTACTGATCGTACGCAAGGAGAGATTTGCCATCTCAGCCATTTCCTTCTGCGTAGCAGGCATGGCTATACGTGCGGCTTTAATGCGGCTGCCAATTTCTGCAAGAACTTCCGGGGTAGAAGAATAGAATGTAATTTTCATGAATACACCACCTCCGTATTCAGTATACATGGAGAAAAAGTAAAATGCAATATAATGCATGTTATTCGTTGGGATTAGGGATAAAATGCAATATATTACGTGTACTAATTGCGACGTTGCTGCTGTGGGGGGGCTCTTGCGATAAGATACCTCTGGGGTAGTTTGTCCACACCTGTGGACAAACTACCCCAGAGGTCTCCATGTCTGATATAATAAAATCAGCAGGAAACAACCATCACCAAAGGAGGTTTGGTCATGCAGTTATTCGATATAAACAAGATCAAGGACAGCGTCAGCAAATCAGCTGACGAGATCAGGAAAACCATCTCAGATGCCGCTGAGAAACTGCCGGAGCCCGCGAAGAATATTATTAATTCCGAAGCCGTCAAAGACATGGCCGAAAAAGGCCAGAATATGATGGATGCCCTGAAAGCCAAGGGAGATGAACTGACCGCAGTCAGGAACGCAGACAGGAAAGAGAGGGCAGACGAAGCCAAGATCGCCCTGGACGCTGCGCTGACCAATGAGAGAAACAGCGAGGCAATGTTTTCAGTGCGCGATGCTCTCCGCATTATGTACAGCCTGATGCTCATAGACGGCATTGTTTCCCCGGAGGAGGGGAAGAAATTTGATGAGATGGGACTGGCGTATGATCAGGATTTTGACATATTCAAAAAGCAGCTGATCGATGAGAGCTATACGGCGGCTCAATCGGAGTCGGCGCTGGGCGTCGAGTTCGTCTCAATAGAGTCAGAGGACAGCGGGGAATACTACGATCAGATCCACGATTACGTCGAAAACCTGATCAGAGAAGATAATTTCTACCGCACCGAGGGCGTACAGGCCAAAGAATTGATCAGGAACCTTCTTGTGATCGCCCACAGTGAGGGCGAGTACTCCACAGAAGAGAGACGACTGATCCGGTTCATTGCCGGGAAGACGGGAGTTGATGACAAAGTATTGACCGAGATGGAGCAAACAATCAGCGGCCAGAAGGCGATCGAAACAGCCGAGCATTGAAAATGAGTGGGACCAAACCACCCCAGAGGTCGCTTAATCTCACTCCTCCAGTACCTCATGGATCACTTTAGCCAGTTCGATCACCGCTTTGGAGCGGTAGGAAGAGGGCGGGTAAGCCAGGGCCAGGGGCAGATAGATCCCCTCTTCGCCGATGGATATAAAGTCGACGTTTCTGGTGGACATGGCGGAACTGTAGGTCAGTGCGAGTGCCAGGCCGCGTCTGGCCATTGACAGAGCCAGCGAAGCAGAGAGGTTGTCGTTGCGGGTGATGGGAGTCTTTTTGCAGGCGTGGAACTGCTGCCTTGCGATCCTGCCAAGCCTGGTATCCACCGGGCCAAGTACAAATTCAAATCGAGCGGCGTCGCGGAAGTTGACCCATATACGGCCATCCTCCCCGGTATGAAGATATCGGTGGATCGGGTGGTCTTTTTTTGCTGCAATGACTACTTCGTCATTGAGAAGGATCTCAATATTTTCGTCCTTTCTTAATTTATGAAGGGGGAAGGCGACGATGCCCATGTCAACAGTTCCCTCCAGGACGTGTGTCTCCAAGGGGATGGTGTCCAATTCTGTGATCTCGACAGCGACTTCCGGGAATTTGGAGTAGAACTTTTCCAGGATCGGAGGAAGGAATTCCTGCGCGCGGAAAGTCGAGATGCCAAGCCGGACGCTTCCGCCTTTGACGTCGTTGATGTCACGGAGCCTGATCTGTGTCTCCCTATATAAGCGCTGAATCATGACAGCGTCATCTATAAAAGCCTTTCCGGCTACGGTGGGCACCACGCCCCGGGTCGTGCGCAGAAAGAGCTGGCAGCCCAGCTGAGCTTCGAATTGCTGCAGGAATTGCGACAGGGAGGGCTGCGTCATCAGCAGTTTATCCGCTGCCTTTGAGAGGCTGCCGCATTCCGCTATGGTCAAAATATAGTCGATCTCCTTGAGTTCCATTGTTTCTCCTTGAAATCCCGGTATGACAGATGGTTTTTTCATATGCGTACGCCTTTCTTTTATTATCGGATAAAACAATGTCTATAGTTATAGGAATTGCCTATATCCAGTATAGGGATTTGGTACTTTCGAGGCAAGTGCACAGATTCTATGATGGGAGTATAGAAAAACAGATCAGGGATAGAACACAGAGTCAGAACACAGGTCCCGAACACCGATTCAGGACATCGACTCAGGACACAAAACCAAAACACAGACACCAGAAAAGAAGGAGGAGTACAGCATGAGCACAATCGGAATTCAGGTACCTTATTGCACAGGAAGAAATAATCCTTCCCACGAGATCCCCGCCGGGGCGTGTGACTGCCACCATCACATCTACGATCCGGTACGTTTTCCTTATCGTCCGGAAGATGTAAGAAACCAGCCCCCGGCTGACGTTGCCTGCTACAGGCTTCTGCAGAAGAAGCTCGGTACTACAAGGAACGTCATTGTTCAGCCTTCAGCCTACGCGCTTGATAACCGCTGCACATTGGACGCCCTGCAGACAATGGGAAAAGAGAATACCCGCGCTGTCGTGGTCATCGACAATACAGTGACCGATGAAGAGCTTCGCGAGATGGACGATATGGGAGTCAAAGGCCTTCGCTTTAATCTCAACAGTGGCGGCGGTCCCTCCAAACTGGATGAGATCCGGACACTGGCGGAGAGAGTTGCACCTATGGGATGGTCGATCAGCTTTTTCATGGCGGCAGATCTGGTCGTTTCCATGGAGCAGTTCATCAGAGAGCTTCCCTGCGAAGTCATCATCGACCACAGAGGCCACCTGCCTGCAGACCAGGGCGTGAACCATCCTGCTTTTGAGGTTCTGTGCGGGCTTCTTAAAGATGAGAAGATCTGGCTCAAACTGACGGGCCTGTATATTGACTCCGTCAAGGAAGATTTTTCCGACACGATCGCGGTGGGCAAGGCCCTGTGCCGGGTCAATCCTGACCGCTGCCTGTGGGGAACCGACTGGCCGCACCCCATCGTATATGACAAAAAACAGAACTTCCCCAATGACTCCGACATGCTGGACGCTCTCTACGAGCAGGCCGGAAATTATGAGAATTTCAAGAAGATACTGGTAGATAACCCCGCAAAAGTATACAGATTCTGATTGATAGAAGAAGGAGGAAAGCATCATGTTAGGAATATTTATTATCGCTGCGATTGCTATCGCGATCTTTCTGGGTGCAAAGACAAAGATCAATACAGGTCTGTTTTGCATGGTATTTGCATACATTATCGGATGTTTCGTTATGGGTCTTAAGCCGAAGGAAATCATCGGCTTCTGGCCGACGAGCACAATGTTCGTTATCCTTTCCGTTTCGCTCTTTTATAATATCGCGGCGGTAAACGGAACACTGGAGAAGATGTCCGGATCACTTCTCTATACCTGCAGAAAGTTCCCCGGACTTCTTCCTTACGCACTGCTGGCTGTAGCGATCATCCTTTCTGTGATGGGCGCGACATACTTTACAGTTCTGGCATTCCTTGCGCCGATCACTCTTTTGATCTGTGAGGAGTCCAGAATGGACAAGCTGACCGGTGCCATTGCGATCAACTGCGGAGCACTGGCGGGAGGCAATTTCCCGACTTCCAACCTCGGCGTTGTATTCAGGGGTCTTGTTGATACGGCCTATGAAAACAACCCCGATCTGCCGGCAATCGACACATTCAAGACCGAAATGCTGATTTTCCTGCTCGCAGTTCTGTTCTCTGTAATTCTGGTCACGATCGTGCGCTTTGGATTCAAATCCAACCGCAACATCGGCCAGGGAGTAGAGTTTAAGAAGCCGGAGGCATTCACACGGGTCCAGAAGACAACCCTCACTCTGATGATCGCCATGATGGTCATCGTGCTGATCTTCCCTCTGCTCAAGCTCTTCATGCCCGGAAACGAAGTGATCAAAATGATCGCCGGTAAGGTCGATGTAGGACTGGTAGCCATCATCTTTGCAGTGATCGCACTGCTTATGAAGCTGGCACCGCAGAAAGAAGCCATTGCAAGAATTCCCTGGAACACCATCATTATGATCGCAGGCGCAGGCATGCTGATCGCGGTCGCAGTGGAAGCTGGAACCATTCAGGCGCTGTCCAACTGGATCGGCGCGAACGTTCCCACTTTTCTGGTCCCTATCGCTTTCAGTATTGTAGGTGCGATCATGAGCTTCTTCAGCTCCACCACGGGCGTAGTTGCTCCCGCGCTGTTCCCTCTGATCCCCGGCCTTGCGGCATCCACAGGACTGTCTGCTACAGCGCTGTTTGCATGCACAGTCATAGGCGCGCAGTCTTCCGCGATCAGCCCCTTCTCTTCAGGCGGCTCGCTGATCCTCGGCTCCTGCGGCGATGAAGAAGAGCGCAACACTCTCTTCAACAGACTTCTTTTCACAGCAGTACCGCTCAGCGTCATCGTATGCGCCATTTTCAACTTTGCAGTCGCGATGATCCTGTAAGACAGAATGAAAAGCGGCGCCGGAAAACAGTTTCCCTGCGTCCGGCGCCGAAAATGACAAAAATGTCATAATTAGGGCATGCTGAACGGTGGTCACACCAGCGCCCAGCACCCCGATATTACATCTGTTGTTAGCTGTCTGCCTGTCGGATATGGCCGAATGATGC
>CADBIU010000012.1 GCA_902794825.1 uncultured Lachnospiraceae bacterium | reverse complement strand
GAGAGTAAACAAAAAAGACCACCTTGGCAAGAGGCAGTCTTTATTGTAGTCGATAAACTTGGCAGGCTATCGCCGACAGGTCGGCGATTTGGTTCAAAACCCAAAAGAAACATATGCACTTTTAAGGAGATAAATCATGACACTAATCAGAATGGGGCTTTTTGGTCTTTCGACTTTAGGATCCTTTGAACTGATTCGCAGAGCAGCGAATAATAAGGTTGACCTCTTCTTCCTGCCAAGCCTTACGATCGCATTACAGGTGACCATCCTGTTCTTTTCCGGGATCCTAAACCTCCTGCCTGAGGTTTCAAAGCTGATCTATCTTGCGGGACTTGTGATGTTTGCGGTATGCCTGTGGAAGAACAAAAGCCTTAAGTTTGTAAAAGACTATATTAATGATGGTTATATATCTTCTTTAATAATCCTGATCATCATGGCTTTTAGCGTCAAAGGGAAATTATTTGCGCATTATGACAATTTCTCGCATTGGGCTATGGTAGTGCGCCACATGCTGGAAGTAAATCATTTCCCGAACTTTGAGAGTTCTTTGATACAGTTTCAGGAGTATCCTCTTGGCAGCTCAGTATATATTTACTATTTTGCCAGTTTGATCAGCAAGAGTGAATCTTTGCAAATGCTGGCTCAGACATATATGGTTATTGCTGCGCTCTTACCTTTGTTTTCGTTTGTACAGAAAAGAAGTCTTAAGATTGACTTAGTGTACATTGTTTTTGTCAACTTTGTTCTTACATACAACATTAAACCCGGAGACCTGCTGGTAGATACACTCCTGCCGACAGTGGGTATCTGCGCACTGTTATTTGCAAAAAAGCATTGTATTTATGAAAACGATAAACTGCATTTCTGGCTGCTGTCGTGCTATTTGATACAGCTCATCCAGATCAAGAATTCAGGCCTCTTTTTTGTCGCGGCAGTAATGGCTGTCTGTTTAAAACAGTATTGGAAAGGGGCAAACAGACTTAATAATCTGTGCGCGGCATTATTTCCCTTCCTGACATTAGTGATATGGCAAAAGCATTGCAAGTATGTCTTTCCTACAGCTGCAACCACAAAGCATGCGATGACCGTTGAAAACTATAAGTCAGTGTTCGGGGATAAAACAGCAGAGGATATAAAGACAATATGCACCGGTATGGCAAGAGTGTCTTTTACATCAAGGGGCATATTAGCACTGCTTGGTATTGCGGCAATAATCGGGTGCTGCGTGTTTTTCTTCAGCAGGAATGACTGGAAGGATTATAAGAACTGTTTTCTGTTCACGCTGATCTTTTACGTGTGCTATCAGCTGGGTATGCTCGGAATGTATTTGTTTTCCATGCCGGGCGGGGAGGCGACAAGCCTTGCCTCCAGTGACAGATATTTAAAAACGATCATTATAGCTATATTCATGTTGTATATAGCATTTGCTTTAAAATCGTTTTCAAGCAGCAGTATAAGTGAGAACATAAAAACTCTGACTGCCGGAATACTCATCATTTGTATTGCTTCATTATCGTTTATCTCCCAGGGGAAACTTGAGTTTGCC
This sequence comes from uncultured Lachnospiraceae bacterium, assembly GCA_902794825.1. GTDB lineage: Bacteria > Bacillota > Clostridia > Lachnospirales > Lachnospiraceae > CAG-791. The sequence goes on along the minus strand of CADBIU010000012.1, from coordinate 124,376 downwards.
CCGGCAACGGTAAAAAATAATGAAGAACGTATGTGGATCGAGAAAAACAGGGATGATTATGCTATACCTAAGCATGATTCTTACTGCATGCTTATTCCTTATGATGATGGCTATTTCGCTGAGTATCTGCTGGAGTATATATTCCAAAGCCGAGATGTCTCATCAGCAGTTGTCGATGATCCGGATGATCTGAAAAACATTTCGTCAAAGTATATTTTTGTTTATGACAAAGACAATGAAATGATCAAAGCGTGGATAAGTGAAACCTATCCCGAACAGGCCGGAAATGATGTAATAATTCGTGAGGATATGTAAATGAGTAAAGTAGCAATTGTAATACCTTCTTATGAGCCGGACGAAAGACTGACCTGTCTGGTCAATGATTTATTGAATAACGGCCTGGGTCCGATCTATATTGTAAATGACGGAAGCGGCAGCGAGTACGACAGTATTTTTGAAAGCATAACGGAGCCGGTCAAAGCGAGCGGAGGAGCAGTATTACAGCATGAGGTCAACCGCGGAAAAGGAAGAGCTTTAAAGACCGCTTTCGAGTATATACTGAACAATGATAAAGACGTGGAGTTTGTCGTTACAGCGGATTCTGACGGCCAGCATACATGTGAGTGCATACAGCGTGTAATTGACGCAAGCTTAAAGAACAGGAAATGCATGGTCCTGGGTGTCAGGACTTTTGACCAGGAAGATGTCCCGTGGAAGAGCAGAGTGGGAAACAATCTCACGGTAAAAGTATTTGAGTACATTACAGGCGTTCATATTACAGATACACAAACCGGATTAAGGGCAGTTCCAAGGGAGTATTTGCCGGATCTGCTTAATGTAAAAGGCGAGCGCTTTGAATATGAGATGAGAATGCTGATTGATGCTGTTGATAAGATGGACGTTATCGAAGTGCCGATCAAGACGATCTATGATTCAAAAGAGAATCATCAGACGCATTTTAATCCCCTAAAGGACTCGATCAGAATATATCGCATTCTGTGTGAACGGTTTGTTAAGTATATATTTTCATCAGTATCCGCGTGCCTGCTGGATCTGTTGCTCTTTGGAATAGCCTGCAGTTTACTTAAGCAGAAGCAGCCGGCGTTGTATATTACTTATGCGACAGTGATCGCGAGAGTGGTATCTGCTGTCTACAACTATCTGATCAATTACAGGATCGTCTTTAAAAGTAATGAGGATTCCGGCAAAGCTGCGGTCAAGTATTTCCTGCTTGCTGTTGTTCAGATGTCCTGCAGCGCGCTGTTAGTGACGGGGTTATCCAGAATCTGGCCGGATGGAATAGAGGTTCTCTTAAAAGCGATTGTGGATACTGCGCTGTTTTTTATCAGTTATGCGATCCAGCAGAGATTCGTGTTTAAAAAGCAAAAAAGCTGAATATGATAAAAAGGGACTGCCGCGATCGGAAGTCCCTTTTTTAATAATGATCATTCTGTGTTATGCAATAGTTCGTCAAGTCATGCCAGACCTTTCCACGTGACGCCGTAGACCTGCTCCATGACCTTTCGGACCTCATCCATCATGTGCTGGCAAGCCTCGCTCTCGGTGGCGAACTGCATGAGGCCGATCTTTCTCTTCTTTTCGCTGAAGTACACTTCCCAGCTGTCCTTGTTCTTTCCCAGGCAGATCCTTCCGCCGTGGGAACCGCCCTTGAGATTATATAAACGAGAAGGAACAAGATGTTCTTTGAAGAATGCCTTAAGCTCTTTAACAGTCATAACTCTCCTCCTTTTTTTGAAAATTACTACAAGTAGTCTCGAAAACTACATATACTATAGCACTAAGAGGATAGTCTTTCAATATGCATAATGATTTTTTATTAAGTATAAAAAAAAGCATTAAATATGAAAAAAGGGGATGAATGAGTATTTTAAAGAAAACAGAAGAAATGAAGAGAAATAATGAGATATATGAGTAAATAGCGACGATTCATTCGGTTGCAAACAAAAGTGGATAAAACTATTATACCAACTAGAGTTAGCACTCGACATGAATGAGTGCTAACAACAAATTGCTGAATATGTAAATGAATCATTCACGCATGATAAGGAGGCGTAAACATGAAGTTAGTACCTTTAGGAGACAGAGTCGTTCTCAAGCAGCTTGAGGCGGAGCAGACAACAAAGTCCGGCATTGTCCTTCCCGGACAGGAGAAAGAAAAGCCCCAGCAGGCGGAAGTCATCGCGGTCGGCCCCGGCGGAGTCGTTGACGGCAAGGAGATCAAGATGGAAGTTAAGGCCGGCGACAAGGTCATCTATTCCAAGTATGCGGGAACAGAAGTCAAGCTCGAGGATGAGAAGTTCATTATCGTCAAGCAGAATGACATTCTGGCAGTGATCGAATAAATCAGACAGACTATATTTTGAAACTTAGAAAAGAGGTATTATTATGGCAAAAGATCTCAAACACGGCACAGACGCCAGAGTGGCAATGGCTGCCGGAATCAACAAACTCGCGGATACAGTAAAGATCACACTGGGCCCCAAGGGCAGAAACGTTGTCCTTGACAAGTCCTACGGCGCTCCTACGATCACTAACGACGGCGTTACGATCGCAAAGGAGATCGAGCTCGAGGACAATTTTGAGAACATGGGCGCACAGCTGGTCAAGGAAGTCGCCACCAAGACAAACGATGTCGCAGGCGACGGCACGACCACAGCTACAGTCCTTGCACAGGCTATGATCAACGAAGGTATGAAGAACCTGGCAGCAGGCGCAAACCCGATCGTCCTCAGAAAGGGGATGAAGAAAGCCACTGACGCCGCTGTCGAGGCAATTAAGAATATGAGCACGCCCGTAAACGGCAAGGCTCACATTGAAAACGTAGCTACTATCTCTTCCGGCGACTCTGAGGTCGGCAAGATGGTCGCGGACGCAATGGAGAAAGTCTCCAAGGACGGCGTTATCACCATCGAGGAGTCCAAGACAATGCTCACTGAGCTGGACCTTGTCGAAGGCATGCAGTTCGACAGAGGCTACATCAGCGCATATATGGCAACCGATATGGACAAGATGGAAGCGGTCCTGGACGATCCTTTCATCCTGATCACAGACAAGAAGATCTCCACGATCCAGGATATCCTTCCTCTTCTTGAGCAGATCGTCAAGATGGGCGCGAAGCTCCTGATCATCGCTGAGGATGTCGAGGGCGAGGCTCTCACAACTCTGATCGTCAACAAGCTGCGCGGCACTTTCAGCGTAGTTGCTGTCAAGGCTCCCGGCTATGGCGACAGAAGGAAAGCAATGCTTGAGGATATCGCGATCCTGACAGGCGGCACAGTTATCAGCTCCGACCTTGGCCTTGAGCTCAAGGATGCCACCATTGACCAGCTCGGCCGCGCCAAGAGCGTCAAGGTTGAGAAGGAAAATACAGTCATCGTTGACGGCCTCGGCGACAAGAAAGCTCTTGCTTCCCGCGTCGCTCAGATCAAGAAACAGATCGAAGAGACCAAGTCCGATTTCGACAGAGAGAAGCTCCAGGAGCGTCTGGCCAAGCTCGCGGGCGGCGTAGCGGTAATCCGTGTAGGCGCAGCCACCGAGACTGAGATGAAAGAGGCAAAATATCGCATGGAGGATGCTCTGAACGCTACCCGCGCGGCAGTGGAAGAGGGTATCATCCCCGGCGGCGGAAGCGCGTACATCCATGCTTCCAAGGCTGTCGAGAAGGCAGTTGAGAACCTCGAGGGAGATGAGAAGACAGGCGCCCAGATCGTTCTGAAAGCTCTGGAAGCTCCCCTTAACCAGATCGCTGAGAACGCCGGCCTTAACGGCGCTGTCATCGTAAACAAGGTCAAGGAGTCCGAAGAGGGAATCGGCTTTGACGCATATACCGAGAAGTATGTGAACATGATCGAAGACGGTATCCTGGATCCCGCAAAGGTTTCCAGAAGCGCTCTGCAGAACGCTACTTCCGTAGCTTCCAGCTTCCTGACAACAGAAGCTGCCGTAGCCACGATCAAGGAGCCCCTTCCCCCCATGCCCGCAGGCGGCGCGGGGATGATGTGATAATAATCCAGCACCCCGAAAAAAAGCTAAAAATAAGGTCCGGTAAGCTCGCTTACCGGACCGTTTTTTTGTTTTTTTTCGGGGCGGCCAAGACGCGGAGCGTCTCTGGCCGCCCACAGTCCGTAATGCGAAGCATTACGGACTTGGGTGCTGGATTACTATCACATCCCTGCTAAAATGCGAAGCATTCCTGACGAGGGTGCTGGATTATTTTCACATCCCCGCCAAGACGCGAAGCATTCCTGACGAGGGTGCCGGACTATTCTCACATTGTAATCTGTCAATTTTATTTGACTGACTAAGCAAATAATCTTATAATGGCAGTACTTTATTAAAAGTTTATAAAAACTGAAAGGATCAGAACGCGAATATGGCCGATAATATCGTCAAAAGGGGCTTCGAAGAATTCGACAGAGGCACCATAGAGAATATCGCAGAGTATTTAAGTCCGGAAGAACTGTATTCGGATGTTATTGACCGTGTCCGGAAATACCATCCGTCAGACGACATCTCTCTGATCGAGAAAGGATATGAAGTCGCCAGGAAAGCCCATGAGGGACAGAAGCGCAAGTCCGGGGAACCCTACATCATTCATCCGCTCTATGTGGCATTGATCCTTGCAGATCTGGAGCTGGATAAGGAGACGATCACAGCGGGTCTCCTTCACGATGTTGTAGAAGATACGATCATGACCAGGGAGGAGATCGAGGAGCAGTTCGGCTCTGATGTCGCTCTTTTGGTGGATGGTGTTACCAAACTGGAAAAACTCAAGCTTTCCGGCGATTATCAGGACAAGACCCAGGTCCAGCAGGAGGAGCAGGCCAGAAACCTGCGAAAGATGTTCCTCGCTATGGCCAAGGATATCCGCGTCATTTTGATCAAACTGGCGGACCGCCTTCATAATATGCGCACATTGGGGCACATGCCTCCGGAGAAGCAGATACGCATAGCTCAGGAAACCCTCGACATCTATTCGCCCATCGCGTCCAGACTCGGTATTTCCATGATCAAGGTGGAACTGGACGATCTTTCTCTCAAATATCTCAAGCCTGACGTTTACTATGACCTCGTGGAGAAGGTAGCACAGCGCAAATCCGAAAGGGAGCGGTATGTCCAGGAGATCGCGGTCGAAGTCGCAGAGCATATCAAGGAAGCCGGCATCGAAGGCAAGGTGGACGGCCGAGTCAAGCATTTTTTCAGTATATATAAGAAAATGGTCAATCAGGGAAAAGCCCTGGACCAGATATATGATCTTTTCGCGGTGAGGATCATCGTGAATTCGGTGAAGGACTGCTACGCGGCGCTGGGCATCATTCATGAGATGTACAAGCCGATCCCCGGGCGGTTTAAGGACTACATCGCAATGCCAAAGCCCAATATGTACCAGTCGCTGCACACGACTCTGATCGGGCCCACAGGCCAGCCCTTTGAGATCCAGATCCGGACATTTGCGATGCACAGGGCCGCTGAATACGGTATCGCGGCGCACTGGAAATATAAAGAGCAGTCTGACGGAAAGAAGGTCGAGAACAAGGAAGAAGAGAAACTGACCTGGCTTCGCCAGATCCTTGAATGGCAGCGGGACATGTCGGACAACAGGGAGTTCATGGATCTTTTAAAGAGCGACCTGGACCTGTTCTCCGACAGCGTATATTGTTTTACCCCCAGAGGAGAGGTCAAAAACCTTCCCGCCGGATCTACGCCCATTGACTTTGCCTATTCCATTCACTCTGCGGTCGGCAACAGAATGATCGGCGCCAGAGTTAACGGCAGGATCGTCAATATAGATTATAAGATCAGAAACGGCGACCGGATCGAGATAATCACGTCCCAGAACTCCAAGGGGCCAAGCCCCGACTGGCTCAGTATCGCAAGGAGCGCCTCGACGCGCAATAAGATCAACCAGTGGTTCAGAAGGGAGATGAAGGAAGAGAACATCAGCAGGGGCAGAGAGCTCATGCTCTCATACTGCAAGTCCAAAGGCTATGTTCTCTCAGACCTGCTCAAACCGGAATACAAAGAAGCGGTACTGAAAAAATACGGATTCAGGGAGTGGGACGCAGTTCTTGCGGCGATCGGCCATGGCGGTATCAGAGAAGGGCAGGTCGTCAACAAACTCCATGAACTGTATGAAGAGGATCACAAGAGGCAGATCACGGATGAGGAAGTGCTGAGGGAGATCTCCGAGCACAAGCCGCACATGCACAGTAAGGGACAGAGTTCCATTATTGTCAAGGGAATCCATGACGTGGCAGTGAGATTCTCCAAATGCTGCAATCCCGTTCCGGGAGATGAGATCGTCGGATTTGTGACAAGGGGCCGCGGCGTCTCGATCCACAGGGCCGACTGCGTCAATGTCGTCAATCTTGATGAAGAAAACAGGGGAAGGGTCATTGAGGCGGCCTGGGTTGACGGCGCAGAGGATGAAAAAGAAGCCGGCTTTGTCTGCGAGATAAATATCTACGCCAACGACAGGGCGGGACTGCTCAATGATGTGACGAGAAACTTCTCGGAGAGAGATATCAATATACTGAAAGTCAACACCATGACCAGCAAGCACGGGATCGCGACCCTGACCATCAGCTTCGAGGTCAAGAGCGCCAAAGAGCTGCAGGAGATCTGCGGAAAACTCCAGAATATCCGCGGAGTGCAGGCAGTAAAGAGAACAAACGGCTGATATGGCCGCCGGAGGGGATCAATGAAGAAGATAGTGATCAGAAGTTACATGGTCGGCATGGTTCAGACCAACGTTTATTACCTTCACAGAGAAGGGGAGTCTGCGGCGATCATATTCGACCCGGCCGATTACGGACGGGAACTCTACGAGGCACTGACGAAGCAGGGGCTTGAGATCGAGGCGATCTTTCTCACTCACGGTCATTTTGATCATATAAGCGGCGTTAAGGCCCTCAAAGAGGCTTGCGGAGCGCCGGTATATGCCAGCGCGCTCGAAAAAGACCTGCTCGAGGATCCTCATCTCAACGGTTCCGCCGACATCAGAAGGCCGGTCACAGTTACTGCCGACCGCTATCTGATCGATGGAGAAACAGTCACGGCAGCAGGCATGACCATGCGCGTGATCTCGACGCCGGGACACACTGAAGGCGGCTGCTGTTACTATTTTGACGCCGAAGAGACCGGCGGAGCACCGATCCTCATCAGCGGAGATACTCTCTTTGAACAGTCTGTGGGAAGAACAGATCTGCCCACCGGCGATATGCAGGACCTTATCGAGTCGATCCGCACAAAACTCTATGTCCTTCCGGACGAAACGGAAGTATATTGCGGACACGGGGGAAGTACGAGCATCGGATATGAGAAGAAAAATAACTTTTTCGTGCACGGGTGAGCCCCGCGCGTGAAAAATGATTGGATACAAATGATCGCTGTAGAAAATATAGAACTATATAGATACGAAATACACTCTCTCCTGAAAGCGTTTTATCCTCAGGAGACAGTTAAGGTATTTGTCGGTGAGCCGGATTTAAGGAAGTATCCTGACCCGGCTTTTCTGCGTGCCGAATTCTCCAAAAACTATATCGAGATGGCCCTTCTGCCGGAGGGAGCTACGGAAGGGGAGGCGCGCGGGCCGCTCATAAGAAAGATCGAAGCACCTTCTGGAACAGTCTTTGACCAGAAGAGTCCTGCCTGCAAGAATGCTGCTAAGCATATGCTGTACGAGATGCTTTCGGAGTACACAGGGACAACTCTGCCCTGGGGAGAATTGATCGGGATAAGGCCGACCAAGATCGCCATGGGAAGGCTCCGGGGAGGCGATACTCCCGAGGAGGCCGCTCTGTATATGCAGAGGGAGCATCTTGTGAGCCGCGAGAAGGCGGAACTGGCAGCAGAGATCGCGGAGCGGGAGAGGAGGATCCTTTCCGGTATTCACTATGAAAACGGATACAGCCTCTATGTCGGCATTCCTTTCTGCCCTACGACCTGTTTGTACTGCTCCTTTACTTCATTTCCGCTCACTTCCTGGAGGGACAGAGTGGATGAATACCTCGACGCCCTTGAGAGGGAAATGGAAGCCTCCGCTCCCTTAATGGAGGGCAGAATACTGGATACACTCTATATCGGCGGCGGGACGCCCACCACCCTGGAACCTTCGCAGTCAAGGCGGCTTATCGGAATGATCAGGCAGTATTTTGACCTTTCCGCGCTGCAGGAGTTTACGGTGGAAGCCGGCAGACCGGACAGTATCGACGCGGAGAAACTGGCGGTCCTAAAAGAATGCGGAGTCGGCAGGATCAGCGTCAACCCCCAGACAATGCGGGACAGTACGCTGAAACTGATCGGAAGACAGCACAGCGCCGCGCAGACAGAAGAAGCTTTCAGACTCGCCAGGGAGGCGGGGTTTGATAATATCAACATGGACATTATTCTGGGGCTTCCCGGAGAGACGCGGGACGACGTGCAGTACACGATCGACAAGATCAGGGAACTGGGACCTGACGACCTGACAGTTCATTCTCTTGCGATCAAACGGGCGTCAAGGCTCCAGAAATGGATCGAGAAAAACGGGTTTTCGTCGATCAACAACACGGACGAGAGCATGAAGATCGCCGCTAAGGGAGCGGCGGACATGGGAATGCATCCCTATTACCTCTACAGGCAGAAGAACATGTCCGGGAATTTTGAGAACGTGGGCTATGCCAGGGAAGGCAAGGCGGGGATATACAATATCCTGATCATGGAAGAAAAACAGTCCATTCTGGCGCTGGGAGCAGGAAGCATTTCCAAAGGAGTCTTTCCCGGCGGCCGGATCGAGAGATGCGACGACGCCAAGGAAGCGTCTGTCTATATCGATCATATAGATGAGATGATCGAAAGGAAAAGAAAACTTTTCGGAGATCAAAACAGTCTTGCAAACCAAGGTGAAATTGTGTTATAGTACCCGAAGTTTGTCGATATTATTTGTCAAAATATTCGATATTACAAAGAATTGTGAGACGACTTAAGACAGACTAATAAACTACGATGCATAAGAGGTAGAAATGGCAGCAGCACGAAAGCGCAAACACAATCTGGTAATTGTGGAGTCCCCGGCAAAGGTCAAGACCATCAAGAAGTTTCTTGGAAGCAATTATGATGTGGCGGCAAGTTACGGGCATGTCAGGGACCTTCCCAAAAGCAGAATGGGAATAGACGTCGATAATGATTACGAGCCAAAATATATCACGATCCGGGGCAAAGGAGAACTTCTCGCCGAGCTCAGGAAAAAGGTAAAAAAAGCCGACCGCATATATCTGGCGACAGACCCTGACCGGGAAGGAGAAGCGATCTCCTGGCACCTTGTCTCGGCGCTGAGGCTCGACGAGATGAAGGACAAGGAGATCTACAGGATCACCTTCAACGAGATCACAAAAAAAGCGGTCACGGAATCCTTAAAGAATCCGAGGAGCATCGATATCAATCTTGTGGACGCGCAGCAGACCAGAAGGATCCTGGACAGAGTAGTGGGATATAAGATCTCACCTCTGTTGTGGGCCAAGGTCAAGAGAGGCCTTTCAGCCGGAAGAGTGCAGTCTGTGGCCCTTCGCATGATCGGCGACAGAGAGGAAGAGATCGGCGCCTTTATCCCTCAGGAGTACTGGACTCTGGACGCGCTGCTCACTGCGGACGGATCTGCGGAGCCTTTCACAGTACACTACTACGGAAGGACGTCACAGGACGCTAAGCCTGTGAAGCAGGAACTGGAGAACGAAGCTGAGGTGAAAGAGATCACTGAAGCGCTCAGGGAAGCTCATTTTGAAGTCGCCGAGGTAAAGAAGTCGGAGCGCAGCAGGAAATCGCCGCTGCCCTTTACCACATCGACACTGCAGCAGGAGGCGAGCCGGTCCCTGAACTTCTCCACCCAGAAAACGATGAGGATCGCGCAGCAGCTCTATGAGGGCGTTGAGATCAAGGGAAGCGGCACGGTAGCGCTGATCACATATTTAAGGACAGACAGCACACGTATTTCGGACGAAGCACAGGCAATGGCCGCGGAGTATATCGCGGATCACTATGGCGAGGAATACCTTCTCGCCAGAGAGAAAAACGGGAAGAATGAAGGCAAGATCCAGGACGCGCACGAAGCTATACGTCCCACGGATCTGGGAAATCTGCCTTCTGCGATCAAGGATTCACTTTCAAGAGATCAGTATCGTCTGTATAACCTGATCTGGAAGAGATTTATCGCCAGCCGCATGAGCGCCGCCCGGTATGAGAATACGCAGGTCAGGATCACAGCTGATAAGAGCTATGTTTTTACTGCTTCCACATCGAGGCTTCTCTTTGACGGTTATCAGTGTGTATATAACCAGGAAGAGAACGAGGACAAGGGCGAGAAACTGTCCGTTGCCCTCAGCAGGGAGAGCGTACTCACACTCGAGAAATTTGATCCCAGGCAGCACTTTACGCAGCCGGCGCCGCATTACACAGAGGCCTCTTTAGTAAAGGCTCTGGAGGAACAGGGAATCGGCCGTCCCAGCACTTACGCGCCGACGATCACCACGATCCTCGCAAGGCACTATATCGTCAAAGAGGACAGGAACCTTTACATGACCGAACTCGGCGAAGTCGTCAATTCCATGATGAAGCGCGCGTTTCCCTCCATTGTGGACCCGGCTTTCACAGCCCAGCTCGAAGGACTTCTGGACGGAGTCGCGGAAGGCAGCGTGAAATGGAAGACGGTCATCGAGAATTTCTACCCGGATCTCGATGAAGCGGTCAGCCAGGCGGAGGCCGACCTGGAGAAAGTTAAGATCGCTGACGAAGAGACCGAAGAGGTCTGCGAGAACTGCGGCAGAAAAATGGTGATCAAATACGGGCCGCATGGAAAATTTCTCGCTTGTCCCGGTTTCCCGGAGTGCCATAACACAAAGCCTTATTATGAAAAGATCGGCGTGGCCTGCCCTAAATGCGGCAAAGACATTGTTGTCAGAAAGACCAAGAAGGGCCGCAAATATTACGGATGCATGGGAAATCCCGAATGCGACTTTATGAGCTGGCAGAAACCCTCGGACAAAAAATGTCCCAGATGCGGCAAAATGATGCTTGAGAAGGGGAACAAACTGGTCTGTGAGGACAGAGAATGCGGGTACATGGAGAACAGGCCCGAAGAGTGATCACAGCCGTGAGACAGGGTTTGCAGATTCAGAATAAATAAAGGTCAGAAAATGGAAAGGCCAGGTGGAAAATTGAACAGATCGGCTATGATCGGCAATGTAAAACTGCTGGATAATACAAGAAAAATCGAGAGACTCCTGCACAACAACGACACAGGAAAAGTCGTGTTTAACGATATCTGCAGAGTGATGAGCGACGTTCTTGAATCCAATATCCTCGTGATCAGCAAGAAGGGTAAAGTGCTCGGGTTCGGCGAATTTACAGGGATCCCGGCTCTGAGCGAACTTATAACGGATCAGGTCGGCACTTTTATCGACTCTTCGCTCAACGAGAGATTCTTAGGCGTTTTATCCACAAACGAGAACGTGAATCTCGGGACTCTTGGATTTGTAAGGGAAGAGGACTGCGATAACGTCGGCATCATCGCGCCTATTGAGATCGCAGGCGAGAGGCTCGGAACAGTCTTTATCTACAAAAACAGCGAGGGCTTCGACATCGATGACATCATTCTCTGCGAATACGGCACGACAGTAGTCGGGCTGGAGATGCTCAGGGCCGTCAGCGAGGAGACTGCGGAGGAGAGCCGCAAGATCAATGTTGTAAAGTCCGCCATCAATACACTCAGCTACACAGAGATGCATGCGATCGTGCATATCTTCGAGGAGCTCAACGGCATCGAGGGAATCCTGGTGGCAAGCAAGATCGCGGATAAGGCGGGGATCACAAGGAGCGTTGTGGTGAACGCCCTCAGGAAATTTGAATCCGCCGGCGTGATCGAGTCCCGGTCCTCCGGAATGAAGGGAACCTATATCAAGGTCCTCAACGACGCGATCTACGGGGAACTTAAGAACCTGAAAAAGCAGGTGGAGCCGGAGAGCCAGAGATAATAAACTGCTGCCGGTGAGCGAAATAATGTTTTAGTAAAAATATAGAAAGTCCGCACAAGAAATACTTGTGCGGACCTTTTGATTGTGGTAGTATTCTAATGTTGCGTAATAGTAAGCACGCATTTTCGGCATATACCGGTGCTCTACCCGGGCTCTGACCCGGCAGGGTGGTAGCGAACCTTCATGAATGCATACGGAAATGCGGAAGTACAAACCAAACACGGAGGAAAAGAAATGAGTGTTGTATCAATGAAACAGCTGCTTGAAGCAGGCGTGCACTTCGGACACCAGACAAGGCGCTGGAACCCCAAGATGGCTCCCTATATTTTCACAGAGAGAAACGGGATCCACATCATCGACCTTCAGAAATCTGTTGTAAAGGTTGACGAGGCATACAGAGCAGTGTTTGAGATCGCCGAGCAGGGCGGCACACTTCTGTTCGTAGGAACCAAGAAGCAGGCGCAGGACGCAGTTAAGTCCGAGGCAGAGCGCTGCGGCATGTACTATGTAAATGAGAGATGGCTCGGCGGCATGCTGACCAACTTCAAGACCATCCAGGGCAGGATCGAGCGCCTCAAGAAGATCGAAGCTATGTCTCAGGACGGCACATTCGACGTACTTCCCAAGAAGGAAGTCGCTAAGCTGAACAAGGAGTGGGAGAAGCTTGAGAAGAACCTCGGCGGCATCAAAGAGATGACTCACATTCCGGACGCTATCTTCGTTATCGACCCCAAGAAGGAGAGAATCTGCGTAGCAGAGGCACACGCTCTGGGAATCACTCTGATCGGTATCGGCGACACAAACTGCGATCCCGAAGAGCTCGATTACATCATCCCCGGCAACGACGACGCGATCCGCGCTGTCAAGCTGCTTTGCAGCAAGATGGCTGACGCTGTCATCGAGGCAAGACAGGGCGAAGAGAACGTTGACACTTCCGAGCAGGAAGCTCTGGCTCAGGAGTCCGCTGCAAGCGAGGCTGAGCAGGCACAGGAGGGTACTCTGTAATCCCTCTGATAGGTATAGATTCTGTCGGATATACAGTATTGTGAAATAGAGAGGTATAATTATGGCAATTACAGCAGCACAGGTTAAGCAGCTCAGAGATGTTACAGGCGCCGGCATGATGGACTGCAAGAAGGCCCTCACTGAGTGCAACGGCGATATGGATGCAGCAGTAGAGTTCCTCAGAAAGAAGGGACAGGCTAAGGCTGAGAAGAAAGCTAACAGGATCGCGGCAGAAGGTATCTGCTTCATCGCGCAGGATGGCGATACAAAGGCAGCAGTTGTCGAAGTTAACTCTGAGACTGACTTCGTTGCTCAGAACGAGAAGTTCCGCACATACGTAGCAAAGGTTGCTCAGCAGGCTCTGAACACAGCAGCTGAGGATATCGATGCATTCATGGGCGAGTCCTGGGCAGAGGATACAGCTAAGACTGTCAAGGATTCTCTTGTCGATATGATCGCTGTCATCAGCGAGAAGCTCAGCATCCGCAGATTCAAGAAGATCGAAGAGACAGAAGGCTGCGTAGTCACTTACCTTCACGGCCAGGGCAGGATCGGCGTTATCGTTGATGCTAAGACTGCTGTTGTCAATGACGAGATCAAGACCGCTCTTACAAACGTAGCTATGCAGATCGCAGCTATGAATCCCAAGTATATCAGCCAGGCTGATATCCCGGATGATTACAAAGAGCACGAGAAAGAGATCCTTCTCGCTCAGGCGATCGAGGAGAACAACAAGCTTCCCGAGAACAAGAGAAAACCTCAGAACATCATCGAGAAGATGCTCATCGGCAGACTGAACAAAGAGTTCAAGGAAATCTGCCTCCTCGACCAGGTCTATGTCCGCGCTGAGGACGGCAAGCAGACTGTCGGCCAGTATCTTGATCAGGTTGGCAAAGCTAACGGAACCAAGATCACCATCAAAGAGTTCGTTCGTTTCGAGACCGGCGAAGGTATCGAGAAGAGACAGGACAATTTCGCTGAGGAAGTTATGGCACAAGCAGGTGCCGCTGCGAAGTAATCCGTTCGGACCCTATAATCGAATCTGTAATCAGGCGCTGTGCAAATGCTGCACAGCGCCTGTTTCGCTTAACGCACAAATAAGAGTCCGGCGCCGGGTTCACAAATAAGACTTATTTATAGTATTTTGATTCGCGCAACTGTGTTGTATAATGGAGAATCAGAAGAATACCCTTGGACGGAGGATCACATTGAAGATTCGAAAGATCAATGATACGACTATAAACTGCATAATCACACAGGATGACCTTAAAAAGCACGGCATCGACCTCGACGACCTCTTCGACCGAAGGAAGAACGCCGTGGAGTTCATCCGGAGGATCATTTTAAAGGCGGCAAGTTCAGTAAACCTGAACATTAAGAACGACTACACATCCATGCGGATCTCGGTCCTTCCGGACCAGTCCGTAAGTCTGACGATCTCCCAGGATCCGGTGGAATCGGCCAAGATCCGGGAACACAAGGAATTGGCAGCGGAGCAGGGGGAGAGAAAGAGAGACGATAAGGAAGTTATAAGACAAACGTCGGTGCGAAGGACGTCTCTGACATCTGAAAGCGGCACATATGTGTTTCAGTTTTCATCTGTTATGGAGACTGCGAAGTGCTGCAGGATACTCGCATCCTGCAGGGGAATAGAGACTTCGCTCTATTTTGTCAGGGAGACGGGCGCCTATTATCTGCTCGTAGCGAAAGGAACAGATCCTTCTGAGGACTACAGCAGTATCGTGCTCAGTCTCAATGAGTTCGGCAGCATGGTGTCCTGCGATGAAATCACGCTGGCTTATCTTAAGGAGCACAGCGACTGCATCCTCAGAAGCAGAGCGGCGCAGCAGATTTCGGAGATTTACAGTTGAACACGGGAAAAGATTCGGGAAGCCGGCTGAATCAGTATATCGCTTCTTGCGGCGTCTGCTCCAGAAGAGAAGCGGACCGGCTGATCGAGGCTGGCAGAGTTAGTGTGAACGGGATCCCGGCGACGCAGGGAATGCGCGTGCTGGAGACCGATGAGGTTGCGGTTGACGGGCGTCCTCTGGGAGGAGCCCTCAAAAAAACCGTGGTTGCATTTTACAAACCTGTCGGAGTCACTTGTACAGAGAGTGACCGGCATGCGGACAGAACGCTTAATGAAGCCTTTTCTTTCCCTGTCAGACTGACATACGCCGGACGGCTCGACAGGGATTCGGAAGGGCTTCTTCTGATGACCAACGACGGAAATCTGATCGATAATATGATGAGAGGAGCCAACGGCCATGAGAAAGAGTATATTGTGCGCGTAAGGAGCAGGATCTCAGACGCTGACCTCGAACGCTTCAGAAAAGGAGTAAGGCTCAGGGAACTCGGCGTCACTACGCGCCCCTGCAAAGTTGAGCGCCTGGGGGATTATACCTTCAGGATCATCCTTACCCAGGGCCTGAACAGGCAGATCAGACGGATGTGCCGGGCTGTCGGAAACGAGGTAAGAAAGCTCAAGAGAGTGAGAGTGCTCAATATAGAACTCGGCCCCATGAAACCCGGCGAGCAGCGGATCATCAGGGGAGAAGAGCTGCAGGAACTCTACAGGATGGCTTCAAAGCCTTGAAAGGGTGTAAAATGGAACAGAAAATGAAGATCACTGCTGCCGAACAGAGCCGCATGAAGGAACTTACACAGATACTGAACCGCGCTTCGGAGGCTTATTATAATAAAGACACCGAGATCATGAGCAATTTCGAGTACGACAGGCTATATGACGAGCTGTCTGAACTTGAGAAGCGCACGGGTATCGTTCTCGCCGGATCGCCCACTGTGCACGTCGGATATACAGCGGCCGACGAACTGCCCAAGGAGAGGCACGAAAGCCCGATGCTGTCTCTTGATAAGACGAAGAGCCGGGAGGCTCTGGCGGAGTGGCTTGGGGACCAGGAAGGACTCCTTTCCTGGAAACTTGATGGTCTCACAGTTGTTCTGACTTACGAGAACGGGACTCTGGCAAAGGCAGTCACCAGAGGAAACGGGGAGATCGGCGAAGTGATCACGGATAACGCGAGAGTCTTCAAGAACCTTCCGGTGCACATTCCCTGCAAAGAGCCGCTGACTCTTCGCGGAGAGGCGGTTATCCGCTACTCGGATTTTGAGAAGATCAATGTGGAACTTGAGGCAGAAGCGGCGGCTTCGGGGAATCTTGCCGACGTACGCTATAAGAATCCCAGAAATCTGTGCAGCGGAAGCGTAAGGCAGCTCAACAACCGGATCACGGCCAAGAGACGTGTACGCTTTTACGCCTTCTCTCTGGTAAAAGCCGGCGATCTGGATTTTGGCAATTCCAGAGAGAAACAGATGGAGTTCCTGCGGGGACAGGGATTTGAGACAGTGGAATCTGTCCGGGTAAACTCCTCAAATGTCGCAAAAGAGGTAGACGAGTTCGAGAAGAGGATCGCCGATAACGACCTTCCTTCTGACGGCCTGGTACTCACTTTCGACGATATCGCTTACGGGGAATCCCTGGGAACTACGGCCAAATTTCCCAGAAATTCTATTGCTTTCAAGTGGGCGGATGAGATACAGGAGACCACACTGACAGATGTGGAGTGGAGCGCCAGCCGCACCGGACTGATCAATCCGGTGGCCGTATTTGAACCGGTGGAGCTGGAAGGTACCACGGTAAAGAGGGCCTCTGTTCATAACGTAAGTATTGTGAAGGACTTAAAACTCGGGATCGGAGACAGGATCACGGTCTACAAAGCCAATATGATCATACCCCAGATCGCCGAGAACCTGACAGGATCCGGCACTCTCGTGATCCCTTCCAAATGTCCTGTGTGCGGGCAGGATACCCGCATTAGAAGGGACAACGATACGGAAGTCCTGATCTGCACAAATCCTGACTGCGCCGCGAAGAAGATAAAGGCGTTCTCGCTTTTTGTCAGCCGCAGCGCCATGAATATCGACGGACTCTCCGAGATGACTCTGGAGAAACTGATCGCGGCCGGACTGATCCATAACTTCGCGGACATCTATCATCTTGACGCGCACAGAGATGTGATCGAGAATATGGACGGTTTCGGGAAGAAATCCTGTGACAGGCTGCTCGAAGCAGTCGAGAAGTCCCGGGAGACTACGCCTGCCAGAGTGCTGTGCGCGGCGGGGATACCCGGCGTCGGCACCTCGGGAGCAAGGGTCCTGTGTTCGAACTTTCACGACGACATCGATGAGATCAGGAAGGCGGACAGGGAGACACTCTCCTCAGTCGAGGGAATAGGCCCGGTCCTCGCGGAGAACATAGCCGGATATTTTGAGGATGAGCGCACAGCCTCGGCTTTCGACGCGCTCCTTGCGGAACTGCGGCTTCAGAGGGAGAACACGCAGGACGTTCAGCAGGTCCTCGCCGGCAAGACTTTTGTGATCACCGGCAAAGTCAACCATTTTGCAAATCGGGATGAACTTAAGGCAAAGATCCTCAGTCTGGGAGGAAAAGCAGCCGGAAGCGTATCCGCAAAGACTGATTACCTGATCAACAATGATGTGACTTCGTCGTCGTCCAAGAACAAGAAGGCCAGGGAACTCGGGATCCCGATCCTGTCGGAAGAGGAATTTCTTACAATGATCAGCGGAACATAAAGAATACGGAGGAACTGATATGCCTATCAAAATACAGAATGACCTGCCGGTCAAGGAAATACTGGAAAAGGAAAACCTGTTTGTAGTGGATGAAAACCGCGCTACGCATCAGGATATCCGCCCGCTGCAGCTCTGTATTCTGAATCTGATGCCCAAGAAAGAGGAGACGGAGCTCCAGCTTCTCAGAATGCTGTCCAACACGCCGCTGCAGATCGACATCACTTTCATGAGGATGAGCTCCCATAAATCTCTCAACACCCCGATCTCCCACCTGCAGAAGTTCTATTACACGTTTGAGGAACTAAGAGAGCAGAGATTCGACGGTCTGATCATAACAGGCGCTCCTGTGGAAAAGATGGAGTATGAAGAAGTGGACTACTGGCCCGAGCTCTGCGATGTTTTTGCGTGGAGCAAGACCAATGTATTCAGCACATTTCATATCTGCTGGGGAGCCCAGGCAGGTCTCTATTATCATTACGGCCTGAAAAAGAGAATGCTCTCGGAGAAGCTGTTCGGCGTCTATTCCCACAAAGTGCGTCACAGAAGAGAGCCTCTGGTCCGGGGATTTGACGACTATTTCCTGATCCCCCACAGCCGTTATACCGAGGTGCCGGCCAGGGCCCTTCACGGATGCAGGGACCTGAAGATCCTTGCGGAGTCTGAGGAAGCCGGAGTCCTGCTGTGCATGTCAAGGGATGGAAGGATGATCTTTATCATGGGACACGCGGAATATGACCGCAACACTCTCAGGGACGAGTACTTCAGGGATGCGCGCAAAGGGCTCGGCACCGCGATCCCGATCAACTATTTCCCGGATGACAACCCTGATAATAAGCCGCTTCTCGAGTGGCGCGCCCACAGCTACCTCCTGTACAGCAACTGGCTCAACTATTACGTCTATCAGCGGACGCCTTACGATCTGAACGAGATCCGCTGAAGAAACCTTCCGCGCTCTCAGACGGGAAGCGGACCCGAAGTTTGGAGAACAGGACAACAGTATGGATGATCTGCATTTGAAACAAACAGAGAAGAGATGCTTTTCGGTGCTCTCCGGCACATCAAAAAACAGTGAAGAATTCATGGATTCTCCCACCTTTTTCCTGAGCAGAGCCGCTATGAGAGACCGGCTTTGGCTTCTGATCTTTTTAGAGGCTCTGATCGCGATCGAAAACGGATCCGAGGAATACTTTGAGACCGACTACATAATGGCCGTCAATGAGTACCTGGTCAGGAGATCGGATCTTTCCGTGCGCATGCTCAACACGTGGATCGGGGGACAGAACTTCCGCTCTATGCAGGAGGTGACGGATTTCTTCAATGACCGGTACCGGGTCACGGGCCAGTTCTTTAGGGACAATCAGCTTCTGTGCCGCAGGGAGTGGCAGGAAGCCGCTTCCGTATACAGAGCGAGGTGGATCGAGGCAGTCAGGGCCCAGGAGGATATTCCCGAGGAGCTCGCGCCGTACGATGAGAAACTCGGGGAGCGCAGATTCAGGGAAAATCCGGTGCAGTACCTGCTTGGGATCAGGGAGGAAGAGCGGCTTCGTTTTATTGCCCTGATCACAGAGTGCATTTATGAATATGAACATGCGGCCGGAACAAATGTAGCAGTGAGGACCCAAAAGAGCATCGGAGATTTCGTGAGAGATTTCGGAAACCTGCTCAATACCTATATCAAGTACCCGGAGGACCCGGAGGTCCAGACGCTGACACTGATGGTCCATATGGATATGAACAGCAGGGATTTCAAGGACGACGCCAGAAGGAGATCTTTCTTTGGCGAGTACCTGAGGTCCGCGGCATATAAGTGGCACACAAATTCCGCGGGCTGCAGGAAAGCGGTGAGTGAGAAATGGGAGGAGTATGGCGCCCTGTTCAGACATTTTCCGCAGGATGTCAATGAGCCCGGAGTACCTGAGCTGTATCTTGATGAAGCTGTTCTCAATATTCCGGAATTTCAGAAGGAACCTTTGAAATTCCTCAGACAGCAGATGAAGAGAGAGCAGTCGATCCATTTTTTGACGATGCTGCACGCCTCCTCCGGCACTCCGGAGAATTCCGCTCTTGCAGCTTATCTGATCACAAGGTGGCTGTTATCGCCGGAGCAGGAATACGCCACCGAGATGGACTCCTTCTTCGGATGGGACAACAGGACTGATGAAGAGAGAAACTTTTCGATCGAACAAGCGGTACGCGATCTCGTATCCATCTGGAGATATAATTACAAGAAGTGCAGAAATACGGTGAAGACCGACTGGGCTGTTTTCGAAGAAGCATATGGCCATGTGATCGCCGACAACGTAGTGCCCGAAGACCTTCAGGCATTTGCCGACATACTTGAGAATAACGAATTTGTTGAGGACCCGATCAGTATCCTGAGGGATATGGACAAGGAGGAGATCGAGAAGTTCGTCGACTTCTGCGGAGCCCTCAACGGGATGGATGAACACGACGCCGCAGTATTTGCGGAAGCCGCCATAACCTGGCTTGAAAACCCGTCCAACGACGCCGCGCGGCAGCTCATGGACAGGATCGGAGGATGGAAGGCCGCAGGTGTACAGGGAGAGATTTCCGCGCTCAGGGATTTCTTTGAAAAATCCGCGGTCTCCTGGAAATTCAATTACGGAGGACTCCGAAGCGGCGCGGTGTATAATCGCAAAACCTACTTCCTTGAGCTTTCCGAGCACAAAGGTGAGAACAGAACGGAGAGTTCAAGGCAGGAACTCAGGTCCTTTGAACGGATCATGCGGGAGGAGCGTTTTAAGAGTCACCCCGTAAGTTACCTTCGGGGCATGAGCCAGCTGCAGTGCGAGAGGTTTCTTCTGTATCTGGCCGCTGTATCGGGAATGGATCCGGACAGCGCCCTTCGCTTCGCAGTGATCTTCAAGAACGCGATCTTTTATCCCAACGACGGACTCAGAAAGAGAGTCGATACGATCCTTGGACGGCGCAGCCGCGACGACAGACAGAGAATGGGATATATTGAGGAACTTCTCAGGGGATCCGTGAGTGAATCGGGATTAAGCGATGAAAAGCGCAGGGAAGTTGAAGATAACTGGAGCCTGTACGCAAAGGCGTTTGATGACCGGCAGGAGAAACAGAAGAAAAATCACTGGGAACTCAATGAACTGGGTGTAAGGAAACTGTTCCGCTACTGCACGACCGGTAAGGAGAGCGCGAGTACAGTAAGACCGGAGGATGAGGGAACAGTCGTCGTTAAACTTCTGGGAGATGAGGAACCTGTAAGTGTCGGCTTCAAGGATGTCGCCTTAAGTTCAGACAGGATCTACAGCGAGCAGGTGGGGGAGATCCTGAGGTTCATGCTCGGACAGCTTGAGATGTTCCACCTTCGCGGGGAGAACAGGAATCAGCGCACATATCCTGTGACCTACCCCGTCGACAGGATCCGCGTCCGCAGGGATGCTTACGGTGAGAAGATACAGTGGACTGATTCTGAAACTACGGTCTGCCAGCTCCTTTATCTGGCTGTGGGAGCGGAACTTCTTCCGCCGATCCATCAGGAAGTTAACACAAGGAGCGGTGAAGTAACTCTGATACTCAAACTGGATGAGGCCGGCGCTGACAAAATAGAGACGATCCTCAGAAGCATATAAAAAGGGCTTGTCCAAAAAACTGCGCTTAACGAAATAATATATATATTTATTAAATTTTTATATTTATATTAAATTTTTATATTTACACTTGGAATCAACAAAAATATAATAGAAAAGTGAGATTCCTAAAGGGAATGATTATAGACGTACTGGTACAGGAGGTTTGAAAAACATGTCTGGTAAAGATCCGGAACTGTCACGACTTGGAGAGGCACTCAGCAGTGCAAGATCTGCATACGCAGAAGCAAAAAAAATCACAGATGAGGCCAAGGCGCGCCTGAATGAAACAGGTAGCAGGATCCAGACCTTTAATGCGAAGATCACCGAGCTGAAGAAAGGAATTGACTCTGAGTATAACGCTATGAGAAGTGAGCGCGCTGGCGGCGACAGAGATGCGGCCGACGAGCATCGCTCGATGGCACAGTCAATGCAGGAGAAACTCACTGAGATCTATGAATCCAAGAAATCCTGCTTCGGAGAGCTTGATGAAGCGCGGGCAGCGTTCAACAAAGCCCTTAACGCCCAGAAGATCCTCAGGGATAAGGTCCAGGAAGCATGGGACGGATTTAACGCAAGGCTTGAATACCTGAAAGAGGAAAATGCTAAGGAACAGGCCAAGTGGAAGGAGAAACCCTGCAAGATCTGCGGAGTTCCGATCCGTTACAATACTGAGTGGAAGCACATACCGAACCTTTGCAAGGAATGTTTTGACAAAGATAAGGAAAACTGGGAAGACCGCAAATGCGCCAAGTGCGGCAAGACTTTCAGGATCAATAAGGGCTGGGAGCATATTCCCACGATCTGCGGCGACTGCAGAAAGATCGTAAGGGCAGAGAAATCAGCCAGAATGCAGGCGGAGAAGGAAGCTCAGGAAGAGAGCGCCAGACTTGCGCGCGAGGAGAGGGAGGCTGCGGCTTCTGCTCTTGTAGACGTCGCCAACGAGGCCGTAAGCGAGATCGCTCCTGCCTTGGAGGTATCGGAGAATGTCCGAAATATTTGAAGTTACGATCAGAAGCGGGGAAACGCTCAAAGGCTGGCACTGGCCTGCGAAAGACCCTGTGACAAATCTTACGATCATTACCGGAATGAATGAATACGCGAAGCGCTATGAGCCGTTTGCGGAATGGATGAATGAGCAGCATGTCAATATTTGGTGCCTTGACGCTTTCGGACAGGGGCTTAACGCGCCGTCTGAAGATATGCAGGAGAGATGGCCGGAGGGCGCTTTTGACAAAACAGTGAAGGCGATCTTTCAGATGGTGAAGCTTGCGTCTTCCAACGGCCTTCCCACTTTTCTTATGGGCCATTCTATGGGGTCCTTTATGGTACAGGCGTATTTGGAAAAGTATCCGTGCAGTACGAACGGCATTATTCTGTGCGGATCCAACGGCGGACAGGCAAGTCTGATGAAGACAGGATACACCCTTGCAAGAAGCATTGTGCGCGACAATAACTGGTATCAGAGCAGTCCCGCCCTGCAGAATATGGGAATGGGGAGTTTCTCCAAAGCGGTAAAGGACCGGGAGACGGATTACGACTGGCTCTCATACAACAAGGAAAACGTTCAGGCCTATATCAACGATCCCTGGTGCGGACACGAGAACACCGGAGGTTTCTGGAAAGAGTTCCTTAAGGGGCTGTCCAGGATCTGGGACAAGAACGAGATGGCCAAGATATCCCGCAGAGAGAAGATTTACATCATTTCCGGACAGGATGATCCGGTCGGCCGCATGGGGAAAGGACCGGTATGGCTCTGGAGAAAATACAGAAGTCTCGGACTTACAGGAGCAACTTTAAAACTATACCCGAATATGAGGCATGAGATCCTCAATGAGACCGGTAAAGAGATCGTCTATAAAGATGTTCTCAGTTTCGTCCAACCCGGTTACAGATAGAATATACAAATAGGATATAGCCTGTTTGTATATTTTGACCAAAACCACCCGTTTACATGCTTTCTTTTAGTGGATTCCCACGTCTTACAATTTGCGCTTTTCAATGTTAAGATTAGCGTGTTGTAACCGATGTGCGAATTATCGCTCAATTATTAAGGAGGCAGCATGGGTGGTTTTTTTGGCGCCGCACTGCGTGAGGATGTGGCATTTGATCTGTTTTATGGAACGGACTATCATTCACACCTTGGAACAAGGCGCGCCGGTATGGCGCTTTATGATTCGAAAAGCGGGTTTGACAGGGCGATACACAACATAGAGAGCTCGAATTTCAGACCTAAATTTGAAAAAGATCTGGCAAAGATGAAGGGAAATCTCGGCATAGGGTGCATCAGCGATTATGAGCCCCAGCCGCTGATCGTCCGCTCGCATCATGGCACTTATGCCATTACTACTGTGGGACGGATCAACAATATCAGGGAACTGACGGATATGCTTTTTGGCGGTACGCACTCTCATTTCCTGGAAATGAGCGGCGGCGATATCAATCCCACCGAGATGGTCGCCTCCCTGATCAACCAGAAAAAGGATATTCTCGAGGGAATAAAGTATGCGCAGGACATGATCGAGGGCTCTATGACATTCCTGATCATGACGCCCAAGGGCATCTATGCTTCCAGGGATAAGTGGGGCAGGACTCCCTGTGTGATCGGAAAGAAGGATACAGGGTACTGTGTATGCTTTGAGAGTTTCTCCTTCCTCAATCTCGGATACACGACGGAGAAAGAACTCGGCCCCGGCGAAGTTGTTTTCATCGATCCGGAAGGATATGAAGTAAAGATACCGGCCCGCAGGGAGATGAGGATCTGCAGCTTTTTATGGATCTATTACGGATTCCCGGCGTCCTCCTACGAGGGACTTAATGTCGAGGACATGAGGTACGGCTGCGGCCGCAAACTTGCGGAAAGAGACTTAAGGCGCGGAAACATTCATCCCGACTGTGTCGCGGGCGTTCCGGATTCAGGCGTCGCGCACGCCATTGGCTACGCGAACAGATCAAACGTCCCCTATTCGAGACCGTTTGTGAAATATACGCCCACATGGCCCAGGTCCTTTATGCCGACTCAGCAGAGCAGGAGAGACCTGATCGCCAAGATGAAGCTGATCCCGATCCACGAACTGATCGCGGGCAAAAAACTCCTCCTGATCGACGATTCCATTGTCAGAGGCACTCAGCTCAGAGAGACTACTGAATATCTGTACAGCAGCGGCGCAAGCGAAGTACACATAAGACCCGCCTGTCCGCCCCTTGTGTTCGGATGCAAGTACCTCAACTTCTCCCGTTCAGACTCTGAGAAAGAACTGATCACGCGAAGAAAGATCGAGATGCTCGAGGGAACATCCAAATTTACGGATGAAATGGTCGAAAAGTATACGGATCCCGATTCGGACCAGTACCACGCAATGCTCGAGGAGATCAGGAAAGAACTGAATTTCACATCCCTGCATTACCACCGTCTTGACGATATGATCGAAGCGATCGATCTTGAGCCCTGCAAGCTGTGCACATACTGCTGGAACGGAAAAGAATAAAGACATAAGAAATAGGCTGCCACACTGAGGTGACAGCCTTTTTTTCGTTTGAAGTGTATTCGGCTTTTATCTCTTCTTCATCGGGACATATTTCTGATGATCGCC
Source organism: uncultured Lachnospiraceae bacterium (assembly GCA_902794825.1). Taxonomy (GTDB): domain Bacteria; phylum Bacillota; class Clostridia; order Lachnospirales; family Lachnospiraceae; genus CAG-791. The sequence goes on along the minus strand of CADBIU010000012.1, from coordinate 99,527 downwards.
GATATATTTGGTAGCGGGACGCATGATCTTTCCGTCGTACATCTTGTTCTCAACGTTGTGGGCGACCCAGCCGGCTACACGCGCGATCGCGAACAGAGGCGTAAAGAGATCTTCCGGGATGCCCAGCATCGTGTAGGCGAAACCTGAGTAATAATCCACATTTGTGCAGATCGGCTTTCCGCGGTTCTCAAGGACTGCTTCCTTGACAATGTTCTCGAATTTGGAGTAGAACTTATATCTCTCGGGGCAGCCTTGCTCTTCCGCAAGAGTCTTGCACAGAGAGCGGAGAAGTTCGCATCTGGGATCGCTCAGAGTGTATACGGCGTGGCCGAATCCGTAGACCAGGCCGGAATTGTCAAAATAGTCCTTATCCAGGATCCTGTCCACAATGGAGCGCAGAAGCGCATCGTCACAGGAGTATTTCGTGTCGGCGATGATCTGCTGCATCATCTTGTTGACGCTGATGTTGGCGCCGCCATGCTTGGGACCCTTGAGGGAGCCGATGGAGCCACAGACAGCGGAGTACAGATCGGTCCCGGTCGATCCCATAACGACGTTGGTGAAGGTGGAGTTATTTCCTCCACCGTGATCCGCGTGGATCATGAGGATCGCGTCGAGAACAGACGCCTCACGCTCCGTGAACTTTCCATCGCTCCTTAGCATGTACAGGATGTTCTCCGCAATTGAGTACTCGGGTCTGGGATAATGGATGATAAGCGACTGCCTGTAAAAATGGTGCATCTTGGCAAAGTAGGAATAGCACCCGATGGAAGGAAACTTAGCCACAAGATCAATACCCTTGAGCAGGGTCTGATAGACATCCTGCGCATCCGGATCCAGAGCGTAATTGTAGAGAGAGATCGTACTGGACTGGAGCTTATTCATGAGATTCCTCGAGGGAGTCTGAAGAATATCGTTTGTGAGGAAATCTGCGGGAAGATCGTAGCGGGCCGAGATGCATTTCTTGAAGTTGTCAAACTCGGTGCGGTCAGGAAGGTAGCCGAACAACAGGAGAAAGACCGTCTCCTCGTAGCCGAAATGGCCCTGACGGTTTTTTAAAAGATCCCGGATGCTGTAGCCCCGATAGATCAGGTCGCCCTCACAGGGCACAACGTTCCCGTCTGCGTCTTTTGTGTATCCAATGACGTCGCTTACCTTGGTGAGGCCGATCCGGACGCCTGTACCGTCATCATTTCGAAGTCCTTTCTTAACATTGTACTCTTTGAAGAGCGGATTTGGGATATCTGTATAGTTGGATGATCTGCCGAAGAATCTCGCCAGGATGTTGTCATCGTGGAAATTCAGGTTATTATCCATAATGGATCTCCTTTTTGAATCATTGTATACAAGGATGCATTGGTTTCTGCCTATTATAACATGTTCTCAATATTTTAAAACAGGAAATTGATCGTGATGTTGAGATTTTTACGGGGGAAATGGTATCATAATAAGAGTTTCGGGAGCGTGTTTTGCCTGCGGGAGACCCGGCGGCGGACTATAAACCGCTCAAAAATGCGTAATGTATGGGGGAGTTCCGGCCTGTAACTTTGTGACCGGAGTGGAGCGTTACAATATGAAAGCTAATAATTCAGAACCTGCCAGACCGGCGGCGGATTTAAATGAGGAAGGCGGCGGCCTTTCTTCGAGGCAGAAAGTGATCCTCGACGCGCTCCTTCGTGAATACGAAGTGGCGCTGATACTGGATATGTCGAACGATTCTTATGAGATCTTCAAGATTGCGGGAAGATTCTCAAGAACCCTGTCCGGAATGTTCAGGGACAAGTTTTCTCTGACAATGCTCGAGATAGCGGACAGCTGTATCTACGCGTACGACTATGATCTGTTTATCGGAGCCGTGAGTCTCGAGAGCCTTAGGAGCAGGCTTGAGAGCGACGGATTCTGCAGTTTTGTATTCAGGGCGATCACAAGCAGAGGACCGGAATACTTCAGGATGAGAATGATACAGGCTGAGGACGGCCCTAAGGCCTTCGTCGGCGTATCCTGCATCCAGGATGAGATGAGCAGGGAACTGCAGCAGAGAAGGCTGTTCGAAGGAGCTCTCGACAGAGCAAGGAGCGCCGATTCGGCAAAGAGCACTTTCCTCACCAACATGTCTCACGATATCAGAACTCCCATGAACGCGATCATGGGATTTACAAATATTGCGTCTTCTCATCTCGATGACAAAGAGAAGGTCAGGGACGCCCTTGAGAAGATCCGGACTTCCAGCAACCATCTTTTAAGGCTGATCAACGACGTGCTTGACATGAGCAGGATCGAGAGCGGCAGGATCACGATCAATGAAAACAGATGCGATCTCAGGGACCTTGTGGAGAAGATCCGTGGTATCCTTCAGCCGCAGATCACGGCCAAGAACCTTACCTTTACGATCGACACAGCGTCGGTGGTGAACTATGAAGTATACTGCGACGAAACAAGGATCACCCAGGTCCTCTTAAATCTCCTGAGCAATTCGGTCAAGTACACGGAGCCCGGAGGTTCTATAAGCCTTATGATCCACCAGAAGCCGTATCAGAGCGGCCGAAGATACTGCGGCTATGTGTTCAGGGTGACCGACAATGGAATCGGCATAGGAAAGGGCTTTATAGGCCGTGTCTTCGAGCCCTTTGAGAGAGAGATGGGAAGGATCGAGAATAATTCTTACGGAAGCGGCCTCGGAATGTCCATAGCCAAGGGCATCGTGGATATGATGGGCGGTAATATAAGTGTGGAGAGCGAGGAGAATGTCGGAACTGAGTTCGTAGTAGATCTGGAATTCAGGCCGGCCGGCGAGAATAACTCAGAGACTAATGAAAACGGCGAACAGGAAGTAAAAGGCCTCGAAAACGGGGATATGGCAGTCTTCGAGGAACGCGACAGCGCAAACGGAAAGAAAAGCTCCGATGTGGGATGGATAGAGGGAAGGAGACTCCTTCTTGTTGAAGACAATCCGCTCAACAGGGAGATCGCCGAAGATATGCTGATCGAGGACGGCTTTAAAGTGGAGACGGCAGAGAACGGGAAGAAGGCCCTGCAGAAGATCATTGAAACCGACCCCTGGTATTACTCAGCTGTACTGATGGATATTCAGATGCCTGTCATGGACGGATATGAGGCGACAGAGAGAATCCGCTCCCTGCCCGACCGGAGCAGGGCGCAGATCCCGATCATCGCAATGACTGCCAACGCATTTAAGGAAGACCGCTGCAAGGCCGCGGAAAGCGGAATGGACGCTTATATTACGAAACCGGTGGATGTGCTCACTCTGCGCTATGTGCTGAGGCGGGTGCTGCGATAGGAAAGGAGACAAATATGATTCCGGCTTATTCGATCGATCCACAAAGACAGTACCATATTCAGGTGGCGAAAGGTGAAGTGGGCAGGTACGTTCTGCTGCCCGGTGATCCGAAGCGATGCGCGAAGATCGCGCAGTATTTTGACGACCCGGTAATGGTGGCAGACAACAGAGAGTATGTAACTATTACGGGGACAGTGGACGGCGTCAGGCTGAGCGTGACTTCTACAGGCATCGGCGGGCCTTCCGCCGCGATCGCTCTGGAGGAACTGGCGAACTGCGGAGCTGACACTTTTATCAGAGTCGGCACATGCGGAGGCATGCAGGAGGAGGTACTGAGCGGAGACCTGGTGATCGCGTCGGGCGCGATCCGCATGGATGGCACCAGCAGAGAGTACGCGCCCATTGAATATCCTGCAGTCTCGGACTATACCGTCTTAAGGGCTCTTGAAGACGCGGCGCAGAAGCGGGGCGAGAGATATCATATCGGCGTCGTACACTGTAAGGACGCGTTCTACGGACAGCATAACCCCGAGCTTCTTCCTAACAGCGCAGTGCTGCTGCAGAACTGGGACGCTTATCTGAAATTGGGATGCCTGGCCTCGGAGATGGAGTCCGCAACCCTGTTCATAGTAGGCGGATACAGAAAAGTGAGGACCGGCACAGTCCTTCTGACAATGGCCAATCAGACCAGAGCGAAGAAAGGCCTGCCCAATCCCATTGTCCATGACACGGACAGCGCGATCAGGACTGCGATCGAGGCTGTTAAGATCCTTGCGCGCATGGACTCCGCGGAATGAAAAGAGGACGGTGAGATATGGGAAACAATAAGATCACTCTGAGCGGAGAACTTATTACCACTCTGATCGGGGAGGCGCTCTCTATGAGAACACGCTCCTATATACCCTATTCGGGATTTGCCGTGGGCGCGGCTCTTCTCACTGACAGCGGAAAGATCTACGGAGGGTGCAATATTGAAAACGCGGCTTATCCGGCTACGATCTGCGCGGAGAGAACAGCTATGGTGAAGGCTGTGAGTGAAGGGGAGCGCGGATTTCGGGCGATCGCGATCGCAGGCGGCAGAGAAGCAGATCCGGAAGGGTACAGCTATCCCTGCGGCACCTGCAGACAGTTTATGCGCGAGTTCTGCGACAGCGAAACCTTCGTTGTCATTGTGGCAAGAAGCAGGGAGGACTATAAGATATTCACGCTCGAGGAACTCCTTCCGAGCTCTTTCGGCCCGGAGTCCCTTGTCTGAAATCAGTGGAGCGATAGTTCACATGGATTGTAAAGAGTTTAACGGCCTGATTCAGGATTTCCTTAATGACAGGCTGGACGAGATGAAACTTTCAGAGTTTTTATCTCATATAGAGGAATGCGAGGACTGCAGGGATGAACTGCGGATCCAGTACCTAATCTATGAGGGACTGGCAAGACTTGAAGAGGGAGCTACTTTTGACGTTGACAAAGATCTGTCTGATTATATGCAGCTTCAGAGAAAGCGGCTCAGTTCAAGGGAAGGGATCAAACTGACAGCGATCGCTTCAGAGATCATCACGACGGCGGCTTTTGTCATCGTCCTTTTTGTGGTGCTGTTTTATCAATAAAGAGCTGCCTGGCAGCGGCGAAAGGAAATATCCCTATGGACAGCAAAAAACTTGTGCTTGTGGACGGGCACAGTATTCTCAACAGAGCGTTCTACGGCATGCCGGATCTGACAAATGCGGCGGGACTGCACACAGGGGCCGTTTACGGCTTTTTAAACATTCTTTTTAAAATCCTTGACGAGGAGAAGGCGGATTATCTGACAGTGGCGTTTGACGTACATGCGCCTACTTTCCGCCACGAGATATATAAGGAGTACAAGGGTACCCGCAAATCTATGCCCGAAGAACTCAGGGAGCAGGTCCCTCTGGTCAAAAAAGTGCTGAGATCCATGGGAGTCCAGATCCGTGAACAGGCAGGTCTTGAAGCGGATGATATTCTTGGAACCCTTGCAAGGCGCGGGGAAGCAGAGGGAATGGAAGTCTCACTTGTGTCGGGAGACAGGGACCTTCTGCAGATCGCGACTGAGCACACATGCATAAGGATTCCCAAGACCAGGCAGGGACAGACAGTCGTAGAGAATTATTATGCCTCCGATGTCCTCGATAGATATCAGGTGACCCCTGACGGTTTTATCCATGTCAAGGCGCTCATGGGCGACAGCTCCGATAATGTGCCCGGCGTTCCCAAAGTCGGTGAAAAGACAGCGACCCAGCTGATCGTGGACTACGGCAGTGTGGACGGAGTCTATTCTCATCTGGACGAGATCAAAAAGCCTGCGCTTAGAAAAAATCTGGCCGAGAACGAAGACCTTGCAAGACTGAGCCTGTTTTTGGTGACGATCAAGACCGACTGCGACATAGAGACGGATTGGTCAGACGCCGAGGTCGGGAATCTCTATACGCCGGAAGCATTCCATCTTTTCACGGAGCTGGGGTTCAGAGCCCTGCTTCCGAGATTTGACGCTGCCGCGGCGGCCGGAAGCCATGAGGAACTCTCTTTCAGAGTGATCACGAAGAGGTCCGAGGCACGGGAATACCTTGACAGCGCTGTAAAAGAGATGGAAAAAGCGGATCCTTCGTCTCCCTTTTATCTGGGCGTATACCCTGTGATGGATCCTGTGAAATACGGCGAAGAGGAAGAGGAGATCCTAAGCGCTGCCGCGTTGTGTATCGGGAAAAAGGCTGTCTTTTTAGAGGCTTCCGTATCTAAGACAGAGGATCTGCTGACTGAGGCGGATCTTCTCGATATTTTGCATATACTTCGCACGAAGGCTCTCTCCGCCGGAGAAGGTAAAAAAGAGAACGATGTCTCGCCCGAACCTGTAAGTCTGTGTGTGTTCGGACTCAAAAACCAGTTCCCGGTGTGGGGAATTGACAGTGCTTCCGATTTCAGTGACGGGATCAGGCTCGAAGGATTTTCGGATCTTCTGGTGGAGTGCTATCTCTTAAATCCTCTGCAGAGCGACTATCAGCCGGAGATGACGGCTTCCGAGTATCTCGAGGAGTCCTATACCACATGGAAGCAGGTCTTCGACAAAAAGACAAAGAAGCAGGCCCTGAGGGAACAGAGGGAAGAACTCATAAAATATGCATGCAGTATGGCTTCGGTGCTGAGCAGGGCGGCGATGCCCGTGGAGAACCGTCTGAGAGAGGAGGGGATGACCTGCCTTTACAGGCAGATCGAGAGGCCCTTATGCTATATTCTCCATGACATGGAGAGAATCGGGATACGGATCAGGCCCGAGGCTCTGAGGGATTACAGCGCTCAGCTCGGCGGGCAGGCTGACGAACTGGCCGGCAGGATCTATAAAGCCTGCGGGGAAGAGTTCAATATCGCTTCTCCCAAGCAGCTCGGCGTTATCCTCTTTGAGAAGCTTGGAATGCCCGGCGGTAAGAAGACCAGGACGGGCTACTCCACAGCGGCGGGCGTCCTTGAAAAACTTGCGCCCGACTATCCCGTAGTAGACGATATACTGCAGTACAGGGCGGTTACCAAACTTAAGTCCACGTACGCGGACGGCCTGATGGCATATGTGGCGAAGGATGGGAGGATCCATACAAGCTTCAATCAGACGATAACGGCGACGGGACGGATCAGCTCGACGGATCCCAACCTCCAGAATATTCCCATGAAGACAGAGATGGGCAAGAAGATCAGAAAAGCTTTTATTCCCGCGGAAGGAATGCTGTTTGCGGACGCGGACTACTCCCAGATCGAACTGAGGATTCTCGCGCATATGAGCGGCGACAAGGAACTGATCGATGCCTATAAGGAGAATGAGGATATCCACAGGATCACGGCCTCTAAGGTTTTCCATACTCCTTTTGAAGAGGTCACGGCGCTTCAGAGAAGAAACGCGAAGGCAGTCAATTTCGGGATCGTATACGGAATAAGCTCCTTCGGACTAAGTCAGGGACTTAGTATTTCCAGGAAAGAAGCGGCGGAATACATTGAAGCGTATTTCAAAACATATCCCGGGATCAAGGCCTTTCTTGACAGGCTGGTCGCCGACGCGAAGAAAAACGGCTACGCGGAGACCATGTACGGCCGCAGGAGACCTGTTCCGGAACTTAAGAGCAGCAACTTCATGCAGCGCTCTTTTGGCGAGCGGGTGGCAATGAATTCGCCCATCCAGGGAACTGCAGCGGATATTATCAAAATAGCGATGATCAGGGTCTGGGAAGCTCTCCGCAGGGAAAACCTCAGATCAAGGCTCATCCTGCAGATCCACGACGAGCTGCTCATAGAGGCGGTCCCTGAGGAGGAAGAGCGAGTCAAAAAGCTTCTCAGCACCGAAATGGCAGGATCAGCTGATCTGGAAGTTGAGCTGGAAACTGATGTACACACCGGAAAAGACTGGTATATGGCAAAGTAAGAATAAATGAAAAGAGAGCAGAAATGATCACGATCGGCGTCACAGGAGGAGTCGGAGCCGGGAAGAGCGAGATCCTCCGATATCTTGATAATAATTACAGCTGCAGGATCCTGATGTCTGACAATGCGGCTAAAGAACTTGAAGCTCCCGGAGGAACACTCTATGAACCGCTTGTGCGGCTTTTAGAGGAAGCGGACATCGGGGACGGCTCATCCGGTCCCCTGCTCCTTGAGAACGGTGAGATCGACAAAAAGGAGATGGCGGCAAGGATCTTCTCGGACGCTCAGCTTCTTACAAAGATCAACGAGCTCGTGCATCCGGCCGTTAATGAATACATTCGCGAGGAGATCGAGAGGGAGAAAAAAAGCGGGGAAAAGGAGTTTTTTATTCTTGAATCCGCCCTCCTTATCGAGAACGGATATGACAGGATACTTGACTCTATGTGGTACATTTACTGCGAGGAGAGTGTTAGGAGCGTCAGACTCAAAGCGTCGAGGGGCTATTCCGACGAGAAGATCCGCTCCATCATGATGAGCCAGGTATCTGAGGATGTGTTCAGAAGTCACTGCGATACGGTGATCGATAACACGGGTGATTTTGACGGGCCCTGCGGAGCGGCTGTCCAGGTGGATAAAGCCATCGCGGGACTCAGGGAAAGATTCGGGAATGAACAATAGTTATGAGATTTGAAAGTATAGCCAGCGGCAGCAGCGGCAATTGTATTTATGTAGGGTCTGATACGACACATCTTCTGCTGGACACCGGGATCAGCAGGAAAAGGACGGTGGAAGCCCTGAAGGACCTTGATCTGGAACTTCGTGATATTGACGGCATCTTCATCACTCACGAACACACAGACCATATAAACGGTCTGCCTATGATCGCGAAAAAGTCGCAGATGCCCATCTACGCGACCCGGGGAACGATCGACGCGATCAGGAGAATGGAGAAGTTTAAAGATATAGATCCTGACAGGTTTGTGACGATCCGTCCCGATGAGAAGATAACCGTCAAGGATATACAGATCGACCCGATGAGGATCTCACATGACGCGGCCGATCCTGTGGGCTACAGGATCTATTACGGGAGAAAGAAAGCCTGCGTCTGCACGGATCTGGGGTGCTATACAGACTACACTGTGGAATGCCTCAAAAACTCCGATGTGCTTCTCATCGAATCCAATCATGACGTCAATATGCTGCAGGTAGGCAGATATCCCTACATGCTTAAGCGAAGGATCCTCGGAGACAAGGGACATTTATCCAATGTTTCGAGCGGCCGGCTCCTGAGCAGGGTGCTCAACGACCATCTGAAGGGAATCTTTCTTGGACACCTGAGTCAGGAGAACAATTTCCCCGAACTCGCTTTTGAGACTGTCAGGGTGGAGATCATGAGTTCTGAGGCTGATTACAGCCCGGAGGACCTTCCCATCTTCGTGGCGGACAGAAAGAGACCGTCCTGCCTGGTGGAGATCTGATAAAAGACAAGACAATACCGATCAGCGAACAGCACAGCAGTATGGAGGTTACAATGCAGAGAGCGATCATTACGGTAGTAGGCAAAGACACCATCGGCATTATTGCCGGCGTATGCACTTATCTTGCGGAAAACAGGATCAATATCCTCGACATCTCCCAGACGATCGTACAGGGATATTTCAATATGATGATGGTCGTCGATGTGACGACTCTGGATAAACCTTTCGGACAGATCGCGGACGAACTGGCTGTTCTCGGAAGAGAGAAGATCGGCGTCCAGATCAAGTGCCAGAAGGAAGAGATCTTTGATCTGATGCACAGGATCTGAACAGAAATTTCGCCGCGGTATTTCATAAGACTGAAACTGCGCGTTTAAACGACAGGAGGCAATATGATCAATATCTCTGAAGTCAGCGAGACCAATGCAATGATCGAGAAGGAGAATCTCGACGTAAGAACGATCACCATGGGGATCAGTCTCCTGGATTGTATCGATTCTGACTTGCAGGTACTGAGGCAGAAGATTTATGACAAAATATATAAAAGCGCTGAAAACCTCGTAAAGGTAGGAGAAGAGATCTCCACAGACTACGGGATCCCGATCGTCAACAAGAGGATCTCCGTGACGCCGATCGCGCTTGTTGGCGGCAGCGCCTGCCGCTCTCCGGAAGACTTCGCGCAGATCGCGCTTACTCTGGACAAGGCCGCGCATGACGTGGGCGTAAACTTTCTGGGCGGTTACAGCGCCCTGGTGTCCAAGGGAATGACGCAGGCAGACAGGCTTCTGCTCGAATCCATTCCTCTTGCCCTGTCTGAGACAGAGCTTGTGTGCTCATCCGTAAACGTGGGCTCCACAAAAACGGGAATCGATATGGACGCTGTGCGCCTTATGGGTAAGATCATTAAGAAAACAGCGGAAATGACTGCGGACCGCGGCTCGATCGGATGCGCGAAGCTTGTCGTATTCTGCAATGCTCCGGACGACAACCCTTTTATGGCCGGCGCTTTCCATGGAATCACCGAGGCGGACAGGATTCTCAATATCGGCGTAAGCGGTCCGGGAGTTGTCAAAAAAGCGTTGGAATCCGTTCACGGCAAAGACTTTGAAACTCTCTGCGAGACTGTGAAGAAGACTGCTTTCAAGGTCACCCGCGTCGGACAGCTGGTGGCAAAAGAAGCTTCCAGGCGGCTTGGCGTCCCGTTCGGGATCATAGACCTGTCTCTGGCTCCCACTCCTGCGATCGGAGACAGCGTCGCTGATATTCTGTGCGAAATGGGGCTGGAGTACGCGGGGGCTCCCGGAACAACAGCGGCCCTTGCTCTGCTGAACGATCAGGTCAAAAAGGGCGGGGTTATGGCGTCCTCTTATGTGGGCGGCCTGAGCGGAGCTTTCATCCCGGTGAGCGAGGACCAGGGAATGATAAACGCAGTCAACGCCGGATGCCTGACGCTTGAGAAACTCGAGGCTATGACCTGCGTGTGCTCTGTCGGTCTTGATATGATCGCCATTCCGGGTGACACTAAGGAAACTACGATAGCCGGCATAATAGCTGATGAGATGGCCATCGGCATGATCAACCAGAAGACGACGGCGGTCCGTCTGATCCCCGTGATCGGAAAGGGAGTCGGGGACAGGGTCGAATTCGGAGGACTTTTGGGATACGCGCCGATCATGCCTGTCAATCCCTACAGCTGCGATGAATTTGTAAATCGGAAAGGAAGGATACCCGCTCCGGTGCACAGTTTCAAGAATTAACTGCATAACCATTATTTTTGGCAAAAGTAGACGAAAAGTAGACGAAATAGCCGCGTATGTTGTAAAATAATCACGATAGGTAGTAGTGCGGGCCGGTACTGAGGAGCTCGCTTTGACTAATCGGAAAGGGTGATAGAAATATGAGCACTGAAAAGAAAATCGATGTAACGGCGCTTGGCGAACTTTTGATCGACTTTACACAGAACGGCCTGAGTGAACAGGGCAACAACCTGTTTGAGGCGAATCCCGGCGGAGCTCCCTGCAATGTTCTTGCTATGCTGAACAAAGCCGGAAAGAAAACTGCTTTCATCGGAAAAGTCGGCAATGATATGTTCGGAAGACTCCTTAAGTCCAAGACTGAGGGAGAGGGCATTGATATGAGCGGCCTTGAGATGGACGATGAGATCCATACGACCCTTGCATTTGTGGAAAAGCTTCCTAACGGAGACAGGGACTTCTCATTCTACAGAAATCCCGGCGCAGATGTCATGCTTACGGCTGACGAAGTTGAGAAACACCGCGATCTGATCGAAAGCGCGAAGATCTTCCATCTGGGTACTCTTTCCATGACTCACGACACCGTTGAGAAGGCTACGCTCAAGGCGCTTGAGATCGCGAAGGAAGCCGGCTGCCTGATCTCATTTGATCCCAACCTCCGCCCTCCGCTCTGGAGCAGCGAAGAGAAAGCAAAAGAGAAGATCGCTTTTGGCCTGACCAAGTGTGATATCCTTAAGATCTCTGACAATGAGATCACTTTCATGACAGGTGAAGAGGATCTTGACAAGGGAATCCACAAGATCATTGATCAGTATCACATTCCGCTTGTATTCGCGACATTCGGACCCGACGGCTCCAAGGCTTACTGCGGCGGCAAGGAAGTCTATGAGGCAGGTTTCCTTAATCCCAATACCATTGAGACTACCGGCGCAGGCGATACATTCTGCGCGAGCGCGCTGCTGCATGTCCTTAAGTACGGGATCGACGGACTTGATAATGAAGAGCATCTTCACGAACTTCTCACTTTTGCCAATGCGGCAGCCTCTCTTGTCACAACCAAGAAGGGCGCGCTGTGCGTGATGCCCACTGTGGATCAGGTTGAGGCATATATAAAGGAATCCGGCAGATGATCGATTGCTGCTGACTGATCCGGGCTTTGCAAATTTACTTGCAAAGCCCGTTTTTTCTGTTATAATATTATTCGTCGATACGCAGGTATAGTTCATCGGTAGAATACCAGCTTCCCAAGCTGGGGAGACGGGTTCGATTCCCGCTACCTGCTCTCAGATGAAAGCCCAGAAATCAAAGGCAACTGACGCTCCTTTGTTTTATGGGCTTTTTCTTTTCTTTATGTAATACATAAACATGAAAACTACTGTGGATTTTCAGGAAATTCGAGTCTATAATAGTTTGGATAGTCTAATCATAATAACTGCTTTGGAGAATTAATGAAGAGAAACAGAATGTCAAAAAAAGATATAGCGCTGGCTGTTCTGGCGGGACTGATCCTCTTTGCCGGCTGGATCCTTGTCTTTTTGGTCCGCTGGATGTTTTTAACATGGAACGGCCTGCAGATCGAAGAGATGATATTTCAGCTCAAAGCGCCCCTGGAGGGGACAGGAGACGGGATCATACTTAAAGGTGTCCTGAGCAGTATCATACCCGCATTGGCGCTGACCGGCCTCGCATGTTTTTTATATATAAAGGCTGCGCTGAGAGGATTTGGGAATAAAGTTCTGCTCTTTTCAGGGATCCTTGGGATTATTCTGATCGCAGGCTCCGCAGGGTACACCTGGAACAGGCTCGAAATTGGAGAATATATTAAGAACCAGCTTGATGATTCTCCGTTCATAGAAGATAATTTTGCGGATCCGAAAAATGTTGAGATCAGATTTCCTGAAAAAAAGAGAAATCTGATCTATATATACATGGAGTCTATTGAGTCGACCTATGCCGATTCCGCGTCCGGCGGCGCGTTCGCTTACAACAATATTCCGGAGCTCACGGAACTGTCCGCGGAAGGCGAGAACTTTTCGGGAGACAGCGCGATGCTCAACGGCGGAAGGGTACTGCCTGCGACGACATTTACGATGGGCGGAATATTTGCCCAGTCGGCAGGACTTCCACTCAAGGTCGACATCGGGGAGAAGTTCTACGACGCCAGGGGATCTTTTAACAAGATGAACACGCAGGAAACATTCTTCCGGAAGGTGACGACGCTTGGAGATATTCTGGAGGATGAGGGTTACAGGAATGTTTTTATGCTGGGATCCAATGCGACATTCGGAGGAAGGCGTCTGTATTTTGGGCAGCATGGAAATTACGAGATCGACGATTATAAGTGGGCGATCGAGCAAGGCATAATCCCGCAGGACTACTATGTATTCTGGGGGATGGAAGACTGCAAGCTATTTGATGCAGCAAGAGACAGGATCACGGAACTGGCGCAGGGAGATCAACCCTTTAATCTTTCCCTCCTCACCGTAGACACTCATTTTGAAGACGGATATAAGTGCAGTCTGTGCAGGGATGAGTATCCGGATAACGACTACGCGAATGCGATCGCGTGTTCGAGCAGGCAGATCTCGGAATTTGTCAGATGGGTGCAGCAGCAGGATTTTTATGAAAATACGACTATTGTGCTCTGCGGCGACCATCTTACCATGGACAGCGATTTCTGCAGCGAAGTTCCGGCGGATTACGACAGAAAGGTCTACACGGTCTTTTTGAACGCTGACGCGCAGCCCGAGGATCCTTCAAGAACCAGACTCTATTCTACGATCGATCAGTTCCCCACAACTCTTGCGGCGCTTGGATGCAGCATTGAAGGCAATAGGCTGGGACTTGGCACTAACCTTTATTCTTCGGAAGACACGCTGCTGGAAAAATACGGCGAAGCGGAAGTAGTCGCCGAGATGCAGAAGAAATCAAACTTCATGAATGAGCTCGCGGACATCGATATCTATGATGAAGCGCTCCTGGAAGCCCAGGGGCTTTTACCCAAATCGCAGATCACGATGAAAAAGATCGACTATGACGAGGGGACGATATCCTTTGCGGTCAGTAAGATCGATAATATTCATGAAAACTATAACAGAGTTGAACTATGGTTAGACGATGGGAACAAGATAATAAAACAGAAGATGAAGGAGGATGAGAACGCGGAAGGCGTTTACCGGGCAGAGGCGGACCTGAATTCTTTTGACTACAGAAATGCAAAAGCGATGGCAGTGGTCACAGGTCAGTCAGGAAGAGAATATGTGACGTCGACGATGACAGGCGATCTTTCCATTAAGCAGACGGAGATCTGCGCTTATCTCGACGCGCTTTCCCGAAATCCGCAATATACGGTATTTATAACTGTGAGGGACGACGGATCCCATTCTCTTAACGACAAGATATGCGAGGGGCTCTGGAACCTCGGGCTTAAAGAGGACCTTCGAGGCCACTACAGATGGAGCTATTACGCAGTAATTGAACCGGATAACGTCATAGAGGAGATGTCAGAGAAGGAGCTGTACTGCAGTGGAACCCTCAGCGACGGCGCGCAGTATTCAGTGATGAGCCAGGGAGGACTGAGCGGAGCCGGAGGAGGCGCCGGAAGATACCTCACATGCTCTGTGAATATAAACGGCGTGGATTATGCCATAAAGAGGATAGGGCTTAATTTTGTGGTCTATGACACGGAGAACAGCCGCGTCGTAGACAGCTGTGAATTCAATACTTATAAGGGGCTTGACCCCAAGAGGATCGACATCCAGGATCTGATCGACAGAGCTGAGGAAGCGGAAGAGCAGATGGACATCAACTGAAATGATTACGATAGATTATAAAAAAAATATAAAAATAACAAACAAATAATAAAAAGATTGCGAAAGCATAACAACTCGTTGCAAGTTGGAAACGGAAACTTTATAATTAATTCGGCGTTTGTTTTGCCCTGTTTCCGACAGAAATTGCGTGTGTGTGATGATACAAAGGAGTTGTTATGAGAAACGCGTTGACCTCCCGAATCGGTAAATATACAGTTGCCTGGCTTGCAGCTGCTGCGATCACTTTAGCAGCACTTGCACCCTCGATGCCGGCCAAGGCTGCCAGCAACGAAGAGACAGCATTCTTTTATCTTACCGATACGCTTGGCTTCAAC
This sequence comes from uncultured Lachnospiraceae bacterium, assembly GCA_902794825.1. GTDB lineage: Bacteria > Bacillota > Clostridia > Lachnospirales > Lachnospiraceae > CAG-791. The sequence goes on along the minus strand of CADBIU010000012.1, from coordinate 84,431 downwards.
GTGGCCGCTGCCTGCGGGATCATGGCGAATATCCGCCATGAGTCCAATTTCCATCCCGGCGCGGGAAGCTGGGGCGGAGCGTACGGCCTCTGCCAGTGGATGGGAGGCCGCCTGGACGGTCTTGATTATTACTGCTGGGATCACGGATTCGATTCCGAATCTATGGCAGGGCAGCTTTCCTACCTGACCCATGAACTGAAGAGTTATTATCCGAGCCTCTATAAATACCTGATGAACATAGAGAACTCAAGTGAAGGCGCGTACAACGCCGCCTACAGGTTCTGTTATGATTTCGAGAGACCGGCGGACAGAAGCGGCCAGTCGAGCAGCAGAGGCAATCTTGCGGCAGGCACCTATTGGAACAGATACAAGATCTATGCGTACGATCAGTGGCTCGAGACGAAGCTCGGCACAGTTTATCATTACACAGACGGTTCTCTTCACTATGGCTGGCTTGAACTTGACGGTGACCGCTTCTATCTCGACCAGGACGGGATCCTGAAGAAAGGCCTCTTTTCTGCCGAAGGAGACAGTTATTTCTCTGATGAGGACGGAGTGCTCCAGTATGGCTGGCAGGAGATAAACGGCAACAAGTACTATTTTGACGAGGATACCGGGAAAATGCAGGTCGGCTGGACTGAAGTCGACGGGAAGATGACATTCTTTGACGGCAATGGCAAGATGACCAGCGTCAATTCCTTCAACGACAAGAACAATGTCTCAGATGCGGAGATCGCAAGTTCTGTGATCGAGAAGGAAATAGAGCAGGAAGTCACGGTGAATGCACCGTCTGCCGACCCGCTGCCTTTGCCCGACAAGCTCTCTGACGTGGCGCAGACGATCCAGGAAGCCGGATCAGGCTCCCAGAGTTCAGCCGCATCGGTTGCGACGCCCGGCAAGGAGACGCAGATCAATCCTGACGACTATAATCCGAGCGATGCTGTCAACGGAAATACTATTGATACGTCTAAACTCGAAGTAGGTGAAGAAAGCAAGGGAGAAGTTGTGTTGGGCGACGACCCGGCGATGGGTAACCCGAGTGAACCTAAGGTCGTATTTGAGAAACCGGAATGATTAAACAGTAATACCGAACCAGACTGCGGTCGTAAGATCAAATCTTACGGCCGCATTTTACCGATGACGCCGGAGGCCGGAAATTCATGAAAAAGGATTTGGAAACATACGGAACACTTGGACCATCCTGCAGGGAGACAGAGGTGCTCAGACAAATGTTTGCCGCCGGGATAACCGGCATGAGACTTAATCTGTCCCATGGCACACTTGATGACAGCGCTCCCATGATCGAAGCATTTCACAGAGCTTCAGCACTGGAGGGGGTCAGGCCGTCGCTGCTTATCGACATGCAGGGGCCTGAACTGCGGATCGGCATAGTGAAAGAAGGATTTACAGCGGATTTTGGGGATACTGTTCTTCTGTCAGTAAAAGACGACACCCCGCAGGATTCCGACTCGATCCCGGTTCCCTGTGAGATCTTCGACCATTATGAGCCCGGAATGGTCGTCATGATCGACGACGGAAAGATCCGACTTCGTCTTGAGAAGAAAGATGAAGCGGCCCGCTGCAGAAGAATCCGGGCGTCTGTGCTCACGGGAGGTCCTGTCCTGAGCCGGAAGAGTATCGCGGTCGAGGGCATGTCTGTCACAGGGAATACTCTCACGCAGATGGACCTGCTCAATCTCAGGTGCGCCGCGGGAGCAGGCGTAACAGATGTAATGCAGCCTTTTGTGCGCGGCAGAAACGATCTCCTCGAAGTGAGAAAGGCAATGGCACAGTGCGGTGCCGGAAACTGCCGGCTTTTCGCCAAAATAGAGAACAGAGAAGGAATAAGCGCCGCAGAGGAGATACTCCCCCTTGCGGATATGGTCGTCATTGCAAGAGGAGATCTGGGAAACGCTGTCCCGCTTTGGATACTGCCCAGAATACAGAAAGAAATCTCAGAAAAATGCCTTCTGGCGGATGTCCCCTTTATGGTAGTGACGCAGATGCTTGCGAGTATGGACCGCTCGCCGGTTCCGACAAGGGCAGAGGTGTCCGATATTTTCAATGCGGTCAGCGACGGAGCTTCGGCAGTCATGATCACAGGGGAATCAGCCTCAGGGCTGTATCCCGTTCGCGCCTCGGAATATCTCGTTAAGACAGCCATGGAAGGCCTTAAATGGCGAAGAGAAAGAGAAAAGCGCGGTTGATGCTTTAGCGGAATTAAGGTATCATAAAAAACTGGAAATGTAAAAAAGCGCCGATGCTCAGGAAGAGGTGGATTCATGAGATGTCCCTACTGCGGAAAAGATGACACAAGAGTAATTGATTCAAGGCCGGTGGAGGATAATAATTCGATCCGCAGAAGAAGGATCTGCGATTCATGCGGCAAGAGATTCACTACATATGAGAAGATCGAAATGATCCCCATGATGGTCACTAAGAAGGACAATAACAGAGAGATCTTTGACCGCTCCAAGATCGAGGGCGGCATCCTGCGCGCCTGCCATAAGAGGCCGGTCAGCGCGGCCCAGATCAAGAAGATCGTAGACGAGATCGAGGCTGAAGTCTTCGAAAGAGATGAGAAGGAGATCTCCAGCAAGCAGATCGGAGAACTGGTCATGGCTAAGATCAATAAGCTCGACCCGGTCGCTTATGTCAGATTCGCGTCAGTTTACAGGGAGTTCAAGGACGTGGAGACTTTTATGGAGGAACTGAGAAAAGTATTGAACTCCGAGGAGTGATTTTTCCGGACCCGACGGACTTCATCCGGAAGGCCTGTAATTGTTTGTTGAAAAATGAGGCTCTGTAGTATAGAATAAATTAGTATTAGACGCGAATACATCAGGAGGTATCTTTATGATTTCTGCAAGTGATTTCAGAAACGGCATTACGATTGAAAAGGACGGAACAGTACTGGAGATCATCGAATTCCAGCACGTCAAACCCGGCAAGGGCGCCGCGTTTGTAAGAACAAAGTTAAAAGATGTGATCAATGGCGGTGTTACAGAGACGACTTTCCGCCCCACTGAGAAATTCCCTCAGGCAAGGATCGACAGGAAAGAGTATCAGTATCTGTATGCTGATGGCGACCTTTATGCTTACATGGATACAGAGACCTATGATCAGATCAGCCTCGGCAAGGATGTGGTCGGCGACAACATGAAGTTCGTCAAGGAAAATGACATGGTCAAACTCGTATCCTACAATGGAAACGTGTTCAGCATGGAGCCTCCGATGTTCGTGGAACTTGAGATCACGGAGACGGAGCCCGGCTTCAAGGGCAACACAGCTACCGGCGCCACAAAGCCTGCTACAGTTGAGACAGGCGCTACAGTGAGCGTGCCGCTGTTCTGCAACATCGGCGATGTGATCAAGATCGACACAAGAACCGGCGAGTATCTGTCCAGAGCTTAAGAGTACGCGAATACTTTTCAAATCATGATAATGCTGAAAGACAATGGGAAAGGTTTATTCCCATTGTCTTTTTTATTGCACATCTGTATTTGATAAGGAGAGTATTTTGAAGACTGATAAAAAGAACAGATTCTATGATGAAATGAAAGAGTGTCTTATGAGACTCAGACCGGAAGAGATGGAGATCACATTTAAGAGGATAACTAAACAAAACAGAAAGAGACTCCATGGCTGCACGCTGCAGCTTCCCGGAGCTGCGGCGGCGCCGACCTTTTATTTTGAGGACTTGTACGAGGCTTATTTAAACGGAACAGCGCCGGAAGATATTGCCGAGAGCCTGATCAATTACGCGAAAGAGAATAATCTGGACGCGATCCCCGGAAATATTGATATCGATGATTATGAGTGTGTAAGAAAAAATCTTGGTCTTGTGGTCATAGGAGAGGAGAACAACAGGGAGTACCTCAGGAAAATGATCTACAAAAAGATCGAGGATCTTGCACTGATCCCGATCATCTTTACAAATGATCGTTACGGCACCGGATGTATCAAGGTAAGAGAAGAGTTTCTGGACTATTGGGGCGTGACTGCAAACGAAGTTATGGAAGAGGCGATCCTGAATGCTCCAAAGATCTTACCTCCCACATTCAGACAGCTGAACGAGATCCTCTCTGCCCGGGACACGGATGAAAATGACGATGAGCTGTTTGTGATCAGCAACAAGTATTACGCGGGAGGAGCGGCAGTCGCATTTTATCCGGGCTTTCTTGACTGCATCGGAACAGCGCTCGGAAAAGATCTGTTCATTCTCCCCAGTTCTGTAAATGAACTGATCCTCGTGACCGACAGCGGGCAGGATCCGGAGCTGCTCCTTCAGATCGTAAAAGAGGTAAACAGGACACAAGTAGAACCTGGAGATGTCCTTACTGACGCCGTCTATCATTACGGCAGAAACGGAGAAGGTTTTCACAGGCTCCTGCCTTCCCGAATGTGAAATGTAAGTCCTTAAGTTGTCCGAACGGACTGCGGGGATGCTGGACAATTTAATATCGTTATGTTATATTGATTAGGCTGAAGGCAGAACCCATTCTGCCTTCAGACAAATATGCACTCGTAGTCTAACGGATAGAACGAAGGCCTCCGACGCCTTTAATGCAGGTTCGATTCCTGTCGGGTGCATTTTTTTTGTGCGCTAAATTAAAAGTGCCGGATGCGGAATCCGTGAACGGTAGTATAATGGTGACAGAAAGAGCAACATCCGGGTCCCGTGATCTGGGATCCTGAGGTATTTACGAAAGCGAGGGCACTATGTTTGGACTCGGCAGACTTAACGCGGCAGTGGTCGGCACCGGCTATATGGCTTCCAAAATGACAGCGGTACTGAATTCTTCAGGGACTGTCAGACCTTACGCTATAGTATCCAGAGATATCGAGAGGGCGCTTCAGTTCGGCAGAGAAAACGGGTTTAAGAAGGCATATGACTCGATGGAGAGTATGCTTGCGGACAAAAAGGTGGATCTTGTTTATATCGCTACGCCTGCGTCCGAACATGCCGGGCAGGTGAGAGCGTGCATTGAGGCGGGAAAGCCTGTGTTGTGCGAGACGCCTATAGCGCTGACTTCCGCCGAAGCGGAGAGTCTGTTCGCTCTGTCATCTTCTCTCGACGTGCTTGTGGTCGAAGCGATGCACATCAGATTTCTTCCTTTTTTCAAGCAGATCGTCAGCGCTATTTCCAGCGGTGCGATCGGAACGCCCGTGATGCTCACTGCCAATCTTGCGTCTGATATTGAAAATCTTCCCAGACTCCAGAGACCATCTCTGGGGGGAGGCGCCCTGGGGGACCTTGGGTATTTTCTCCTCGCCTTTTCCACGATGATCTTCGGCAATCAGATCAAGAGGATTCAGTCGAGCTGCGCTTTTACACCTATGAGGGTCGACCGACAGCTTAGCGTGGTTCTGCAGTATAAAGATGACAGAATGGCTGTTCTTTCCTGCACTACCAGCGGCAACGGAGAGAGCAGAGCTGTTATACAGGGAACAAAGGGGTATATTGTTGTCGAAGATTTAAGGAACTTCGCCTCTGCGACAGTATACGATTCGAGAAAGAATAAAACGGCGTCATATAAGAGGGGCAAAATAAAGAGCGAGTTTGAGTTTGAGATGACGGCGTTTACCGCCGCGATGAAATCGGGATGGAAAGAGTGTCCGGAAATTCCTCACGCCCAGACTCTCTCCATGATGCAGATGATGGATTTCATCCGCAGACAGCTGGGGATCTCTTATGAGGATATCCAGATCTCGCAGATCCCCAATATGATCGAGGGAAGCGCCGCAGCACATCCGACTGTACAGGATATGTCGGCTTCCGCAGGAGAAACGGCCGCAGTCAGCGCTGAAGAAACTGTCCCTTCTGACGTCAATGAGACATCTGAAGGTCAGGATATTCCCGAAGCTGAATTTGAAGAAGTTACAGAAGATACTGCGATCGAAGAGAAAACTGAATGATATAAGCGCCTATCATCAAAGCCGGCGCCGGCTCAAGAGCCTCTGATGCATCATAAAGGGAGCATCAGGGGCTTTCTTTCCCTGTAAACGGCGTAGTGGCTAAATCCCAGAGATCTGAGGATCTCAGCGGTTTCTTCAAAGCAGCCTGCTATTCTTTCCGGAACATGGGCATCCGAGCCTATTGTGATCAGTTCGCCGCCCATTTCCCTGTACCTGGAAAGTATGTCGGGAAGGGGGTTAAAATACCGCATACCCTTTGTGAGAGGAGCAGTATTGACTTCCAAGGCAATACCGCGGTTTATGATCTCGCTGAGAATGGGGTCGATCAGTTCCGCAAAGGCGCTATAAGTATAAAATCTTTCCCTTTCCGGAAGATATCTGGCCACATAATCAAGGTGACCGCATGAGTCAATGCCCGGAAAGGCCCTGATGTTTAATAAGGTATCCTCAAGATACAGCGCCAGAGCTTCCTCCTGAGTGCGCGTCTTAAGAAAATCAGGGTAGTAGGGATCCGTCCCGCCGCAGAGATGGTTGGATCCTATGACAAAGTCATAATCGGTGTGGGAGTCGAAATAAGACTTGAGAAAATCTCCGAGATGGGGCTGAAGACCGAGCTCGATCCCGAACCTGAGCTCGATCCGGTCCTTATATCTGTCTCTCATTTCCAGGTATTCTTCCCGGTAGGGCGCGTAACTGAGTTCGAACGTGCCGGGTGAAACATCCGGGATATTTTCGTACGGAAAGTCGGGATCATAGTGATCTGTGAAGCACATGATCTTAAGTCCCTTTTCTATCCCGGTAAGGATCTGGGTCTCCATCGGAGCCTTACTGTCCCCTGAATGATCGGTATGAAGATGATAATCCGCTATAATGCACATAAAACCGCCTCCGTCAGCACTTTCAGAAAATTTTAGCAATAATTTATCAAAGTATCAATCAATTGTTACTAAAACCGGCCGGTATTTGTGGCGCTATTTGTGTAAAATTCCATGAAATACTTGAAAATCATACTCTATATGCGTTAAAATGAGTTAGTCGACAAAGTATGGTGTTCTCGGGCGCGAATCGGCGGGAAGTGACGCGCGCAGGCGGAATAGTTCGCAGAGGAAATGTTTATGAAGAGCACCGGCGTTTGTTACATTATCATCTCTAAATTTTTAGGAGGAAAGAAACATGGCAGTAAAAGTAGCAATTAATGGTTTCGGACGTATTGGCCGTCTGGCATTCCGTCAGATGTTTGGCGCAGAGGGATTTGAGATCGTAGCGATCAACGACCTTACTTCTCCCGCTATGCTCGCACACCTGCTCAAGTATGACAGCACACAGGGCAGATATGAGAAGGCTGACACAGTCTCCGCAGGCGAGGATTTCATCACTGTTGATGGCAAGGACATCAAGATCTATGCTAAGGCTAACGCAGCAGAGCTTCCTTGGGGCGAGATCGGTGTTGACGTAGTTCTGGAGTGCACAGGCTTCTATACCTCCAAGGCTAAGGCTCAGGCTCATATCGATGCAGGCGCTAAGCATGTCATCATTTCTGCTCCTGCAGGAAATGACCTTCCTACAATCGTCTACAACGTAAACCACCAGAACCTTACAAGCGAAGATAAGATCATCTCCGCTGCATCCTGCACAACCAACTGCCTGGCTCCTATGGCTAAGGCTCTCAATGATCTGGCTCCCATCAAGGCTGGTATCATGTGCACGATCCACGCTTACACAGGCGATCAGATGACTCTCGACGGACCTCAGAGAAAGGGTGACAAGAGAAGATCCCGTGCAGCAGCTATCAACATCGTTCCCAACAGCACAGGCGCAGCTAAGGCTATCGGCCTTGTTATCCCTGAACTGAACGGCAAGCTCATCGGCGCAGCTCAGCGTGTTCCTACACCTACAGGCTCCACCACAATCCTTACAGCTGTTGTTGAAGGCGCTGTAACAAAGGATGAGATCAATGCAGCTATGAAGGCAGCTTCCAACGAGTCCTTCGGCTACAACGTTGATGAGATCGTTTCCAGCGATATCGTTGGAATGCGCTTCGGTTCCCTGTTCGATGCAACTCAGACTATGGTTCTGCCTCTTGACAACGGCACAACCGAGGTTCAGGTTGTTTCCTGGTATGACAACGAGAATTCCTACACCAGCCAGATGGTTCGCACCATCAAGCACTTCGGCAAGCTTCTCGGCGCTTGATCTGTCTTATCGACAGGTAAATTATTGACCTGAAAAGCCTAAGGGGTCCGGTCTAAATTGGACCGGACCCCTGTTCTATTAAAGGAGGAATTATATTATGGGACTGAATAAGAAATCCGTTGATGATATCAACGTAAAGGGCAAATATGTTCTGTGCAGATGCGACTTCAACGTTCCGCTCAAGGCCGGCGTCATCACCGATGACAACCGTATCGTAGCGGCTCTGCCCACCATCAAGAAACTGATCGCTGACGGCGGCAAGGTCATCCTTTGCTCCCACCTCGGCAAGCCGAAGGGAGAGCCCAAGCCCGAGATGTCTCTGGCTCCCGTTGCAGCCCGTCTGTCCGAGTGCCTCGGCCAGCCCGTAGTTTTCGCGGCAGATCCTGAGGTCGTTGGCCCCAACGCCAAGGCAGCTGTAGCAGCTATGAAAGACGGCGATGTTGTTCTTCTTGAGAACACCCGTTACAGAAAAGAAGAGACCAAGAACGGAGAGGCTTTCTCCAAGGAACTTGCTTCTCTGGCAGAAGTATTCGTAAACGATGCTTTCGGTACCGCTCACAGAGCACACTGCTCCAACGTCGGCGTTACTGAGTATCTTAGCCCCTGCGTAGTCGGCTATCTGATGCAGAAAGAGATCGACTTCCTCGGCAAGGCAGTTGAAGATCCGGTACGTCCTTTCGTAGCGATCCTCGGCGGCGCTAAGGTTGCTGACAAGCTCAACGTCATCAACAACCTCCTTGAGAAGTGCGACACCCTCATCATCGGCGGCGGTATGGCTTACACCTTCCTTAAGGCTAAAGGCTATGAGATCGGCAAGTCTCTCGTTGACGAGACCAAGATCGACTATTGCGCAGAGATGATCAAGAAGGCTGAAGATCTCGGCAAGCAGCTTCTTCTTCCCATCGACACGGTCGTTACCGCTTCCTTCCCGGATCCGATCGACGCTGAGATCGAGGTAGAGACCGTTGATTCCGACAAGATCCCTGCTGACAAGATGGGCATGGATATCGGACCCAAGACCATCGCTCTTTACAGCGATGCCATCAAGAATGCCAAGACTGTTGTCTGGAACGGACCTATGGGCGTATTCGAGAACCCGATCCTTGCTAACGGCACAAAGTGCGTAGCACAGGCTCTGGCTGACGCAGATGCGACCACCATCATCGGCGGCGGCGACAGCGCGGCAGCAGCTAACCAGATGGGCTTCCATGACAAGATGAGCCACATCTCCACCGGCGGCGGAGCTTCCCTTGAGTTCCTTGAGGGCAAGGTACTTCCCGGTGTAGCAGCAGCTGACGACAAATAATTTCCATTCGATCCGAAAACAGGGGCAGAACTGTGTTTTGCCCCTGCATAAGCAATAATCAAAGGAGTACAACAATGGCAAGAAGAAAAATCGTAGCCGGCAACTGGAAAATGAACAAGACCCCTACAGAGGCAAAGGCACTCGTTGAGCTGCTTGCTCCCCTTGTAAAGAGCGATGACGTGGACGTTGTTTACTGCGTTCCCGCTATCGACATTGTTCCCGTTGTTGAGGCAGTTAAGGGAACTAACGTGGCAGTCGGCGCAGAGAACATCTCTGACAAGGACAGCGGCGCTTTCACAGGCGAGATCTCCGGCGCTATGCTCAAGGATGCAGGCGTTAAGTATGTTATCATCGGCCACTCCGAGAGAAGAGATTACTACAAAGAGGATGACGCTTTCCTGAACAGAAAGGTTCTGAAGGCGTTCGAGTATGGCCTTACTCCTATCCTTTGCTGCGGCGAGTCTCTGGCACAGAGAGAAGCCGGCGTTACCATTGACTGGGTTCGTCTTCAGCTCAAGAGCGATCTGATCGGTGTTACTGCTGAGCAGGCTGCTTCCATGGTCATCGCGTATGAGCCTATTTGGGCTATCGGAACAGGCAAGGTTGCTACAACTGAGCAGGCTCAGGAAGTTTGCCATGCGATCCGCGAACTCATCGCTGAGATCTATGACGCTGACACAGCTGAGAAGATCCGCATCCAGTACGGCGGCTCTGTAAACGGCAAGTCCGCTCCCGAGCTGTTCGCACAGCCCGACATCGACGGCGGCCTGATCGGCGGCGCTTCCCTGAAGGAAGACTTCGGAAAGATCGTCAACTACAAGTAATCGGTTCTTCCGACAGATCCGTGATTTGGGATCTGTAATAAAAGAGATAAAAAGAGAAGGTGCGCGGATGCGCACCTTCTTTGTATTTATTATCTGTGACCGGCTCGCAGCTCTATTAATGATTGTAATTACGCAAAGCGCTGATGTAAACAGATTTCTTTTCCGTTGCAGTTCGTTTTGCGGCGGTTTATACTGTGAACATAGCGCTCAGAAAATGCGGTACCGGTAAGGGATCCGCATATTTGCAGTGCAGTGGAGAATCAGAAGGACACACTGAAGGTTGGATAAGGAAGGAATGCAGAGAGAGAAGGGCAGAAGACATATTATTGTCATCGGAGCCGGCGCGGCAGGTCTTATGGCTGCCTGTGCAGCGGCGGATCAGGGCGCGGCGGTCACTATTTTGGAAAAGACGGAGAAAGCCGGAAAGAAGATCTATATCACGGGAAAAGGGAGATGCAATCTCACGAATGCCTGCGATATGCAGGAATTCTGGACGCATATCGTCTCAAATCCGAAATTTCTGTACAGCGCGGTATACGGTTTTGACTCGCAGCAGATGATGGGATTTATTGAAGATAACGGATGTCCGGTCAAAACGGAGAGGGGAGACAGGGTCTTTCCGGTCTCGGATCACGCCTCTGATGTAACGAAAGCACTGCTGGGCCACCTGAGAGGCCGCAATGTACAGATCCGTTATCATTGTCCTGTAAAACGCATTCTGACTTCAGAAAAAGACGGTGTATCAAGAGTTGTCGGAATTGAAACGCGCTCCGGAGAACAGATCGATGCGGACGCTGTGATACTGGCTACCGGCGGGCGGTCCTATCCCTCCACAGGATCCGAGGGAGACGGATATAAAATGGCTGCGGAACTTGGGATCGGCGTCAAGACGCCGGTTCCCTCCCTGGTGCCTGTCACAACGCGGGAAGAGTGGTGCGCGCGCCTTCAGGGTCTTGCATTAAAAAACGTCGAACTGACTTTGCTTAGACCGCAGGAAAGTGAAAAGCGCAAGAATAAAAAGCCGCTTTATAAGGGATTTGGAGAGATGCTGTTCACTCATTTCGGAATCAGCGGTCCTTTGGTCCTCACGGCATCCTGCTATATGGATTTTAGAAGCCATCCGGAAGGCTATTCGCTTCAGCTCAATTTAAAGCCGGCGCTGACGAAAGAGCAGCTCTCTGCCAGGATAAAAAGAGAAATTGAGGCGGCGCCTGGAAAGAAGATGGCGACGGTGATCAGAACACTGTTTCCCCAGCGCCTGGCAGAAGAAATAGCCGCGATGAGCGGGATCGGGGAGAGGACGGCCTCCTCGATGAATGAGAAGGAGATAGGGCGGCTTGAGGAACTGATCCACAGTGTTCCGATCCAAGCGACAGGGACCCGCGGCTTTGCCGAGGCGATCGTAACCAGGGGAGGACTTGACGTCAAGGCTTTTAACCCGTCCACTTTGGAATGCAGATCAGTAAAGGGACTCTACGCAGCCGGAGAAGTGCTGGATGTAGACGCCCATACAGGTGGGTTTAACCTGCAGATCGCATGGTCTACCGGTCATCTGGCCGGTGAATGCGCTGCAGAAGACGACTTAAGCTGATCCGGATATAAAACGACAGATTACAGGGGGAAAATTATGATCAATATCGCTATCGACGGACCTGCGGGAGCGGGCAAAAGCACCATCGCCAAGAAAGTGGCTGCAGAGAAGAATTATATTTATGTAGACACTGGCGCAATGTACCGCGCAATGGCACTTTATCTCTTCAGGCTTGGAGTTGATCCTGATGATTCGGCTGCGATCAGCAGGAATTGCGTGGGCGCGGACATCACGATCGAATACAGGGACGGCGTACAAGTTGTCCTGCTGGACGGGGAAAACGTGAACGATTTTCTCAGAACCCCGGAAGTAAGCGATATGGCTTCGAGGACAAGCGTGAACGGCGACGTCCGTAATAAGCTGATGGAACTGCAGCAGGAACTGGCCCGCAGACAGAACGTAGTGATGGACGGAAGGGATATCGGCACGGTCGTGCTGCCGAACGCCCAGGTCAAAATATTCCTGACAGCAAGCGTCGCGGTGAGGGCGAAGAGAAGATTTCTCGAACTGATGGAGAAGATCGGGACCGCAAACCTCGAAGAGATCGAGGCACAGATCCGTGAGCGCGATCATCGGGATATGACCCGCCCTATCGCGCCGCTCAAACAGGCTGATGACGCTGTTCTGGTGGACACATCCGATATGACCATCGATGAAGTGGTGGATAAGATCCTGTCGATCATCGATGAGAAGATCGGCGGCTGATCCTGTAAAGGAAGCTGCCGCAATAACTGATCAGTATAATGAGGAAATAATCAATATGGCAGAGATCATTACTGCAAAGAGCGCCGGATTCTGTTTCGGAGTTCAGCGCGCAGTGGAAACTGTATATGAAGAAGTAAAAAAGGGCGGCCCTATTTATACTTACGGACCTATCATTCACAACGAGGAGGTTGTGGCCGATCTTGAGAAAAAGGGCGTTCATGTGATCGCGTCGGATGAAGAACTCGCTGATATTCACGGCGGGACCATCATCACGCGCTCCCACGGGATCTCACGGGAAGAGGACGAGAAACTCCGCGCGACGGGAGCTAAATGTGTTGACGCCACATGCCCTTTCGTAAAGCGGATCCACAGGATCGTCGAAGAAAACAGCGCTGAAGGGTATGAGATCGTGATCATAGGGAATCCCGTTCATCCCGAAGTGCGCGGGATAATGGGGTGGTCCAGCGTCCCGGTCACCGTGATCGAAAACACTGAGCAGGCCAGAGAATTCATTGAACAGAAGACTCCCGGACAGACATCAGCAAGTGATCAGAGAAATATCTGCGTCGTTTCGCAGACCACCTTCAACGCAAACAAATTTGAAGAAATCATTGCTATTTTAACTGAAAAAGGATACAATGTACGATGTATGAATACCATCTGCAATGCTACACATGAGCGTCAGACGGAAGCGAAGGCTATTGCATCGAAGGCGGACATCATGATCGTCATCGGCGGCAGGAGCAGTTCGAACTCGGCGAAGCTCTATGAGATTTGCAAACGGGAGTGTGCAAACACGTATTTCATACAAACGTGGCGTGACCTTAATCTTTCTCCTGCCGGAAATGAACAGATCATAGGAATCACCGCAGGGGCGTCGACCCCAAAGAATATCATAGAGGAGGTTCAAAATTATGTCAGAGCAGACTTTTGAACAAATGCTTAACGAGTCTTTTAAGACAATTCATACGGGGGAGGCAGTTGAAGGTTCAGTCATCGACGTAAAGCCGGGCGAAGCCATTTTAAACATCGGCTACAAGTCCGACGGCGTTCTTACACGTAACGAGTACACGAATGATTCATCTGTGGATCTCACAGAAGTGCTTCATGTTGGCGACAAGCTTGAAGTCAAGGTTATCAAGGTTAACGACGGCGACGGCCAGGTCCTTCTTTCCTACAAGAGACTGGCAGCTGACCGCGGCAACAAGCGCATCGAAGAAGCTTACAACAATAAGGAAGTTCTCACAGCTAAGGTGACACAGGTCCTTTCCGGCGGACTCAGTGTAGTAGTTGATGAAGTAAGAGTATTCATCCCTGCAAGCCTGGTATCCGATACTTATGAAAAGGATCTGAACAAGTATCTCGGTCAGGAGATCGAGTTCATGATCACTGAGTACAACCCCAACAGACGCAGATACATCGGCAACCGCAAGGTTCTGCTTGTGGCTAAGCGCAAAGAGATGCAGGAGAAGCTCTTCTCCACCATCCAGCCCGGCGATGTAGTCGAGGGAACTGTTAAGAATATTACCGATTTCGGCGCATTCGTGGATCTTGGCGGAGCAGATGGCCTGCTTCACATCTCCGAGATGAGCTGGGGCCGTGTAGAGAACCCCAAGAAGGTCTTCAAGGTTGGTCAGAACCTTCGCGTCCTGGTTAAGGATATCCAGGGCACCAAGATCGCTCTGTCCCTGAAGTTCCCCGAGGAGAATCCCTGGGCAGGCGCTGCAGAGAAGTATGCAGTCGGAACAAAGGTTACAGGCACTGTAGCAAGAATGACCGATTTCGGCGCATTCGTAGAACTTGAGCCCGGTATCGATGCACTGCTTCATGTCTCCCAGATCGCCAGAGAGCACATTGAGAAACCCTCCGATGTACTCAAGATCGGCCAGGAAGTCACAGCTAAGATCGTTGACTTCAACGAAGCCAACAACAAGATCAGCCTCAGTGTCAAGCAGCTTCTGATCGAGGAAGAGAGAGCTAAACGCGCTGCTGAGCGCGCACGCGAAGATGCTGATGTCGCTTCCGTCGATGTTGATGCTTATATCGCATCCCATGCAGGAGATGAGGAGTGATCCGCACAGCCGTGTGAACACTGATCATACAGATCACAAAAAGAAATAATAAGAACTGCAGAGAAATGAGTGATCATTTCGCTGCAGTTCTTTTTTACTTTCCGTTCTTTATATGAGTAAATACATAAGCCGCGTAGCCGCCCAGGAAATTACGGTCTTTCTTGCACTCGTCCGAGAATTCGAAGAATAATTCTTTATCTTCGTAGGATCTCTTAAAGAAAGGCGTTCGGTAGAGGTCCCACTGGGGCAGGAAAGAGGAGGCCTTTCTCGTGTAGCAGGTCTCGGGACGGGCCTGGATCCTGCGGCTCTTCTCTACGTAAGAGGCGAGGTACTTGTGCACAGCCATGTCTTCTTCAGGCAAAAAATAGTAATCTTTGTAATTGGCGTAGAAGTACTTCATGACTTCGGTGTAGAGCGGGACTTTGAGGACTCCCTCATCCCCCTCTATTTTGACATAGCAGTGATCCGCGGATGCGTATACCGGCGCGGGAAGAGAACGGCCGAGTCTGAAGAAGATAAACCATGATCTGTGTAGTAATTGGCCTGCGCTTTTCTGACGCGGAATTCGCTGCTGTCAAGATCTCTGTAGATCATGAGGGGCAGAAGCGATAAAAGACCGGCGACGTCGGCTTCATTGTGTCCCAGCAGCATAGTGAGAAGCTCCGGCTCGGGATCAACGATGAAGCTTCTGTATACTTTGACAAGATCCGCGCCGCTCTTGTCCTCGATGCGGCCGGTACCAAGCAGGGCTTCCATGGTCTGCTGACGGTAGTCGGGGAGCCCCAGGACCCGCCTGTAAGGGAGGATCACTTTGTAAAGATCCAGT
This sequence comes from uncultured Lachnospiraceae bacterium, assembly GCA_902794825.1. Lineage (GTDB taxonomy): Bacteria > Bacillota > Clostridia > Lachnospirales > Lachnospiraceae > CAG-791. The sequence goes on along the minus strand of CADBIU010000012.1, from coordinate 68,995 downwards.
GTCTTCGCGTCAAAGGTGGTATCTGTAAGGGAATGGAGTTCTATTCTCTTTCTCAGAAAGGGAATGTCGAACCGGTCGCCGTTGTAATGAACAAGGATCCGGTATCCTGAAGCGAAAAGGAGAAAGGAGGAGAGAACTTCCTTCTCCTCATTGCCGGTGTTGTCCATCCACTGGATCAGATTCCAGCCGTCAGTCTGGTGATATATGCATCCGATCAGATAGACCGCGTTGTGCTCCGCGCTAAGACCTGTGGTCTCTATATCCAATAGAAGAAAATCGTTTAGCGGCGCGATGTCCTGCAGAAGTTCATCCTGCGCGCTGAAGTCAATAGATTTACTGATGATAGTTTCCATTTTGCTATTACCAAACGTTTGTGATACACTAACTCCCATAGATCATTACAGAAAGGAGCAATCTGATGGATATCTTATACAGAAGCACCCGATCAGACAGTACGCCTATCACTGCCTCCCAGGCAATCCTGAGAGGATTTCCCGAGGATGGAGGTCTCTACGTTCCTACTTTTGTTCCTGCCCTTGAGACAGGACTCGCGGACCTTGCGAAGATGGACTACCGCGGCGTGGCTTACGAAGTCATGCGCCTTCTTCTTTCGGATTATACGATGGAGGAACTGAAGCACTGTATTGACTGCGCTTATGACAAAAAGTTTGATACGGACGAGATAGCGCCTCTCAGAAAATCCGGTGACGCATGGTATTTGGAACTGTTTCATGGCCCCACGATCGCTTTTAAGGATATGGCTCTTTCCATTCTTCCTTATCTTATGACAACGGCGGCGAAGAAGAATGGTTCCGGCAGGGAGATCGTGATCCTGACTGCCACAAGCGGAGATACCGGTAAGGCTGCTCTTGCAGGATTTGCAGGCGTTAAAGGGACTAAGATCATGGTCTTTTATCCCAAGCACGGAGTTTCATCCATTCAGGAGAGGCAGATGGTGACTACCGTCGGCGCTAACACGAGAGTCATCGGTATCAACGGAAATTTCGACGATGCCCAGACCAGCGTCAAGAATCTTTTCACGGATAAGGCTCTGGTGGAGGAAATGGCGCAGCACGGGATGCAGTTCTCTTCTGCCAATTCCATCAATATCGGACGTCTCACACCGCAGATCGTTTACTATGTTTACGCCTACACAAGGCTGCTCGCGGACGGCGTGATAAAAGAGGGAGAGCCGGTGAACTTCGTGGTTCCTACCGGTAACTTCGGCAATATTCTCGCCGCGTATTACGCCAAGAGAATGGGGCTTCCCATAGGGAAACTGATCTGCGCATCGAACTCCAATAAAGTTCTGTTTGATTTCTTTACGACGGGAGAATACGACAGGAACCGCAAGTTCGTGCTTACAAGTTCTCCTTCGATGGATATTCTGATCTCGAGCAATCTCGAGAGACTGATCTATCACATCAGCGGAGATGACGCCGGAAAATGTGCGGCTTTCATGAGAGAGCTTAAGGAAACCGGCAGATACAGCATTACTCCTGAAATGAAAGCACAGCTCAGTGACTTTGTGAGCGGCTATGCGGATGAAGAGCAGACGGCGGAAGAGATCCGCACAGTTTATGAGAACGACGGCTATGTGATCGATCCCCATACAGCTGTTGCGAGCAGCGTCTACAGAAGATACCGGGAAGGCACCGGTGATTTAACCCCTGCAGTGATCGATTCCACAGCAAGTCCCTTCAAATTTGAGGGCTCTGTAATGGCTGCGCTGGGTAAGGATACTTCTCTTCCTGATCTGGAACTTGCTGACAAACTCAGCGAGGTCGCGGGCGTGCCTGTGCCCAAGGCAGTCAGCGACCTTAAAGACGCGCCTGTTCTTCATGATATAGTTTGTGACAGGACACAGATGAAAGATGAAGTGAGAAAGTTCCTTAACCTGTAACTGCAGGTATGAATGAAAGATTACGGAGGCAAGATGAGCGCAATCCATAAAGACAGAATAGAAAAGCTCCGCGCGGCTATGAAGGAAAAGGGAATCGACGCATATATGATCCCCACTGCTGATTATCACAATTCCGAATATGCCGCGGACTATTTCCATGCAAGGGAGTACTTCAGCGGATTTACGGGATCTGCAGGGACTTTGTTGGTCCGGCAGGAAGAAGCGTGCCTGTGGACGGACGGAAGATATTTCATCCAGGCTGCGGGAGAGCTGGAAGGCTCAGGTATAACACTGATGAAGTCCGGGGAGGCGGGAGTCCCGACACTTGAGGAGTATCTGGACCAAAAGATGGAAGAGGGAAGCGTTCTCGGTTTTGACGGAAGGTGCGTCCCGTGCCGTGAAGGAAAAGCGCTCGAAAAAATGATGAGGCGCAGAAAAGGCAGCCTGAATACGGCCTTTGATCTCGCAGACGGAATCTGGACAGACCGTCCGGCCCTCCCCTGTCACACGGTGATGATCCTGGAAGACGACTATTCCGGCGAGGATATTGAATCCAAACTCACCCGCTTGAGGGAAGTCCTTCGCGAAGAAGGAGCGCAAACCTATATTGACAGTAAGCTCGACAACATCATGTGGCTCTTAAATATCAGAGGAGAAGATGTGACCTGCAACCCTGTCGCTCTCACCCATGTACTTGTGGATCACAGAAATGTCTATCTGTTTATCCAGGACGGCGAGGTCACCGGAGAACTCCGCTCTTACGCGGCGCTTCACAGGATTTCTATCCTTCCCTATGAGGATTTTGAGGATTTCCTTGCGATCTACGATCACAGAGGAGACATGCTGTGCGATCAGAGCTGCGTCAGTTACAGCGTATTCCTTGCGGCAGCGGGAGGACTTGACAAAAAATCGATGGGCTTTGAGATGATCACGAAAAAGAGCCCGGTCGGTCAGTTTAAGTGTGTAAAGAATAAGGTCGAAATTGCCAATATCCGCGGCTGCTATAAGCGGGACAGCGCGGTGATGTGCAGATTTATCAAGTGGCTGACAGAGAGGGTTGCCGATAAGGAGAAGGAGCCGCTAAGGGAATCCGAAGCGGCCGCCCGCCTGAACCACATGAGGTCTGAGTTATCAGATTTCATGGACCTGTCCTTTTCGACTATCTCCGCATACGGGCCCAACGCGGCTATGATGCACTATGAGGCAGTCCCCGAAGTGTCGGATGCTGAACTGAGACCTGAGGGAATGTATCTGGTTGACTCAGGTGGTCAGTATCTGACAGGCACGACGGACGTCACAAGAACGATTGCCCTTGGTCCGGTCACGGCGGAAATGAAAAAGCATTACACGTTGACAGCAGTCTCGAATCTCCAGCTGATGGGAGCTGTATTTATGGACGGCTGCACAGGAGCCAATCTGGACATTCTGGCGAGAGAGCCGATGTGGAGAGAAGGTCTCGACTACAAGTGCGGGACAGGTCATGGAATCGGATATTACCTTGGCGTTCACGAATCGCCGCCTTCTATCCGCTGGAAAGTCTTTCCCGGAAGAGCTGACGAACCTTTCGAACCCGGCATGATCGTATCAGATGAACCGGGCGTATATCTGGAAGGAAAATATGGGATCAGGATAGAGACGATCCTTGAAGTCGTGGACCATGAGGAGAATGAGAGCGGAAGATTTCTGTCTTTTGAACCGCTCACGCTGGTTCCTTTTGACAAAAAACTGATCGATCCCGATTATCTGACCCCTTTTACAAGGAAACTCCTCAATGACTATCACGAGAGAGTTTGTAATGAGATCATGCCGCTTCTTGGCCCTGCGGAGCAGGAGTGGCTCATCTCGCAGACAGAGCCAATCTGATGCAGATTGTATATGAACGGGGAATGTGATTTCCGTTATTTTGAACCTACAATTACTTTAAACGGGAATCTTATATCGCTCTTACGGCTGTCATGCCTCCGGCGCTTATGCGCTGCCAGTGGAAGGCAAAGGTCTGAGCTGCGGGAACCCACCTGGCATGCGTGCTAGGAGTCAAAGTACGGAAGTGGCGTTTCAGGTATTATTATGCCATCCGGCGGCAGCGGCCCTGATTGCCGGGAGGCACTCAGAATAATGAGTGAGAGGGTGCATCTTATACATATTTGTATAAGGATGCACTTCTTTATGGAAGTATATAGATGAGGAGAATCAATGGAAAGAGTAAATGCATGGAATAATTACGATCCCGGCATGCTGAGATCCTGCATGGATCTGTCGGACGATTACAAGGACTTTCTTGACAACGGAAAGACAGAGCGCGAATGTGTCGACTGGTTTGTAAACGAAGCGGAAAAGAACGGCTATATTGAGCTCAGTGAAGCGATCAAAGAGGGGAAAAGACTCTCTGCGGGCGACAGAGTTTACAGCGTATGGATGAACAAGTCGATGGTCCTTTTTGAGATCGGATCCGACCCCTTTGAGAACGGCCTCAATATCCTTGGAGCCCATATTGACTCTCCGAGACTTGATATCAAGCAGAATCCCATGTACGAGGACAGCGATATCGCTTTTTTGGATACGCATTATTACGGAGGGATCAAGAAATACCAGTATGTGACTATTCCGCTCGCGATCCATGGCGTGATCGTAAAGAAGAGCGGTGAGACTGTAATTCTCCGCGTAGGCGAGGACGAGGATGATCCGGTATTCTTTGTCTCTGATCTTCTGATCCATCTCTCCCAGGAACAGCTCAAAAAGCCCGGATCTGCAGTAGTGGATGGCGAAGCTTTGGATCTGATCATCGGCAGCAGGCCGCTCACTTTTGACACGAACGGGAAAACGGAAAAAGGAGATAAGGAAAACGGAAAAGAAGCGGTCAAAAAAGCAGTCCTGAGGATTCTCTACGATAATTACGGAATCAGCGAGAAGGACTTTGAGTCCGCAGAACTTGAGATCGTCCCGGCCGGAAGATCCAGAGACGCAGGATTTGACAGGAGCATGATCCTTGGATACGGGCAGGACGACAGGGCCTGCGCATACCCCTCTTTCAGGGCGCAGATCGAGACTCACGATCTGAAGAGGACAAGCTGCACACTTCTCGTCGACAAAGAAGAGATCGGCAGTGTGGGCGCGACCGGAATGAAGTCCCGCTTTTTTGAAAACGCGCTGGCGGAAGTAATGAATCTCTGCGGACAGTACAGCGAACTGGCCCTGCGCAGAACGCTTGCAAACAGCTGCATGCTCTCATCAGATGTCAGCGCCGCCTATGATCCGTCATACGGATCAGCATTTGAGAAGAAGAACACATCATTTCTCGGAAAAGGAATGACATTCCATAAATACACGGGCAGCAGAGGAAAACTGAGCTCGAATGACGCCAACGCGGAGTATATAGCGTATCTTCGCGGGATCTTTGAGAAAGAGAACATATGCACCCAGACTGCGGAAGTAGGTAAGGTGGATATGGGAGGCGGCGGAACGATCGCTTTCATCATGGCTCTTTACGGAATGAATGTGATCGACTGCGGCGTTCCGGTCCTCAGCATGCATTCTCCATGGGAAGCGACCAGCAAGGCCGATCTCTATGAGACTTACAGGGGGTATAAAGCATTCCTGCGGGAAGCATCTTACACGAACTTTTAAAACAAGATACGAAAGAGTAAACGGATATTATGGAACAGATCACCGGATTAAAGACATCGGATTACTATTTTGACCTGCCGCAGGAACTGATCGCGCAGGATCCGCTGGAGGACAGGACTTCCTCCCGTCTACTTGTCATGGACAAAAATACCGGAAAGACCGAGCACAGAGTCTTCAGCGATATCAGGGAGTATCTGCGGCCCGGTGACACGTTGGTCCTTAACAATACAAAAGTGATCCCCGCAAGACTTCTGGGGACAAAAGAGGACACAGGAGCAAACGTAGAGATCCTTCTGCTCAGGAGGCTTGGCGCAGACAGATGGGAGACGCTTGTCAGGCCCGGGAAAAAGCTGAAGCCGGGAGCGCGGGTGACATTCGGAGACGGCAGCCTGAGGGCTGTGATCCTCGATATTCTGGACGAAGGAAACCGGCTGGTGGAATTTGAATATGAAGGCATCTTCGAAGAAGTTCTGGACAGACTCGGAGAGATGCCTCTGCCTCCGTATATCACCCATAAACTGAAGGATAAAAACAGGTACCAGACAGTTTACGCGAAATACGAGGGAAGCGCCGCCGCGCCTACGGCAGGACTTCATTTTACGAATGAACTGCTGGACGAGATCCGCGCGATGGGAGTGCGCACCGCGTTTGTCACTCTCCATGTCGGCCTCGGAACATTCAGGCCTGTGAAGGTCGACGACGTCAAAAACCATCACATGCATACGGAGTGGTATCAGGTGAGTGAAGAAGCTGCGGAACTGATCAACAGGACTCATGAAGAAGGCCGCAGGGTAATATGCGTGGGTACTACATCGTGCCGGACTGTGGAAAGCGCGTCGGATGAAAACGGCATAGTTCACGCAGGATCAGACGATACGTCGATCTTTATATATCCGGGATACAGATTCAAGGTAATGGATGCTCTGATCACAAATTTCCATCTGCCCGAATCAACACTCGTCATGCTGGTATCCGCATTCGCGGGAAGAGAAAAGGTCCTGAGCGCTTATGAAGAGGCGATCCGTGAAAAATACAGATTCTTTTCATTCGGAGACGCGTGCTTCTTTTATTAAGTCTTATTGTTGAAAAAGAGAGCACCAGTATGATAGTATTGAAATGGTAATCTTTAAATCTCTTTGGAGTCGGAAATGTCAGAGAAACATTTGAGCGCTACGATCGTCGTAGCTACACATAAAAAATACAGAATGCCCGATGACCCGCTATACCTCCCCGTCCACGTCGGCGCGGAGGGCAAGAGGGACGCGAAGGGAAATCCCCTTGATTTCGGATATCAGAAAGACAACGAGGGAGACAATATTTCTCTTAAGAATCCCCGCTACTGCGAGCTTACGGGAATCTACTGGGCCTGGAAGAACCTGGAATGCGATTATATAGGTCTTGTTCATTACAGAAGGTATTTTGGAGGAAGGAGAAGAGGAAAGGATCTGTTCGATTCCATCCTCACCGGCAAGGAACTTCAGCCCATGCTGGGCAAGTATGAGGTCTTTGTTCCCACCCCTCAGCACTACTTCATTGAGACCCTGTATTCTCATTACGCTCATACTCATTACGCGGAGCATCTGGACGCGACGAGAGCGATCCTGTCCGAGAGATATCCGGAGTATCTTGATTCCTACGACAAAGTCCTGAATCAGACCCATGGATACATGTTCAACATGATCATTATGGACCGCGCTCATTTTAATATCTACTGCACATGGCTGTTTGACATTCTCGAAGAACTCGAGAACAGGATCGACGACAGCCTTTTGGACGCGTTTGAGGGACGGCTCTACGGAAGGATCAGCGAGATCATCTTTAATGTCTGGCTGGACAGACAGGTGGAGACAGGGGCGATCAGCACTTCTTCGATCAAGGTCCTGCCTCTGGTCTACATTGAAAAGGTGGACTGGATCAAAAAGGGAGCTTCATTCCTCAAAGCGAAATTCTTCCACAAGAAGTACAACGAAAGTTTCTGACGGGTTCAGATATAACAGAGGACGGATTTGAATGATAGTTACTAATTATCAACAGGCCAAAGTCAGGCTGGATCACGAAGGGATCCGCATCAGTTTTGGTGAGGTCCTTTTCTTTACCGGGCTTGTTCTTTGGCTGATTCAGTTTTATATCAGCAGAACAATCTTTCTTGAGCTTTTCGGCGATACGATATTGACTGTTACGCGTTATTTTTGTATGCTGATCTTCTTCGCAAAGATTGTTCTTACAGAAACAACTCTGCATAAAAGAGCTGCTGCGGTATTCATTACAGCTGCAGCTGTTTTTATAGTGGTTCAGCAGAATATCAACACCGGAATGCCTCTGATACAGATTCTTCTGATGATTTACGGAGCAAGAGGTATCTCCTTCAGAAGGATCTGCAAGGTATCTCTCGTCACATGTCTGGTGCTGTGGCTTATACCGGTACTGACTTATTCGGTCGGTTACAACGAACTTGAGCGAAGCGAGATCAACGGCCGTGTGAGGGAATACCTCAATTTTGTGTTTGTCACATTCGGCGCAATTAATTTCATGAATATTCTGTTCTGCACATTCTATGTATTCACGGAACCTGACAGAGCAGGAAAGAACGGCGGAATAGGACAGAGAAAGACTGTCCCGTGGCCTTTGATCATTCTGATGACAGCGGTAACGGTCTGGCTATACATGGTCACAGATACTTCCCTGCCTTTTGCAATCTGTATGCTTTTTATCGTACTCTATGTGATCATAGTGAAATTCCGTATTCCTTTTATCAGGAATAATTTGCCGTGCAGGATCCTGGGAGCGGTTTTTTTTCCTCTGATGGCGTATATAACATATTATGTCGCTAAGATTTACGATTCCAAAGTCAAATGGATGACTAAGCTCAACTCATTCACCCATAAAAGACTTGCCCTTTCCCACCAGGGTCTTGAGACTTACGGACTTCATCTTTTTGGAACACAGATCAAAGAGAATACGGATTCGACGAAAGGCACATATTTCTATCTTGACAGCGCTTATATAAAGGATATGATCTATTTCGGCCTGATCGTTTTTATAATGATCCTGTTGTTTTATTCCGTTATGCTCTACGCCAGCGTTTTGGAAAACGACAGAACGCTCGCGATATGGCTGATCTGTATCGCGTTATACTCAATGTTTAACAATTTATTGCTTCTGCCCGCAGAAAACGCTACACTGTTCGGGATCTGGTACGCTCTCGATCTGATAAAGTGGCACAGGAAAAAGGACAGATTGCAAAGTACCGCTATTAAGAGGAGAAAGATTGGACACGCAGCCTAGTTTAAAGAAAAATATAGCGATCAGTACGCTCTATCAAATACTTCTCATTATTCTGCCCATTGTCACCGCACCATATATCGCGAGAGTTCTGGGCCCTGATCAAAGCGGCGTATATGATTACACAACTTCGATCATGACATATTTTGCCATGTTCGCAGCTCTCGGAACGGCATCCTACGGCGTAAGAGAGATCGCGAGAGTTCGGGATGACGCGGCGATGAGGAGCAAACTGTTCTGGGAGATCGAACTCATGACGGTCATGACGTCATCTGTTTGCATAGTAGTCTGGTTCATATTTATTGCCCTGACGCCGCAGTATAAGACGATCTATCTTGTCCTCACAATGGGACTGCTCTCTACTATGTTTGATATCTCCTGGTTTTTCGCGGGAATGGAGCAGTTTAAGTATACTGTGACGAAAAATGCGGCCTGTAAACTGATCGGCGTAATTTTGATGTTTCTCTTTGTCAAAAAACAGGAAGACCTGCTTTTGTATGTGATCATCATCATTTCGTCCACAATGATCGGAAACCTTTCCATGTGGCTTTATGTACCCAGGTTCGTCGAAAAGGTAGATTTTCGCACTTTTACTTTCCGGAAGCATTTCCATGAGACTCTGATCTACTTTGTACCGACCGTCGCAACAAGCGTCTATACGGTTCTCGACAGAACACTGATTGGCGTTATTACTAATAATAAGGCAGAGAACGGATGCTATCACTATGCGATGCAGATCGTTAACATGATGAAGGCGCTGACTTTTTCATCCCTCAATATGGTTCTGGGATCAAGGCTGTCATTTCTTTTCGCTGAGAAGAAATATGATGAGATCAAGGAGAAGATTGCGGATTCCACTAATTACATTCTTTTTATGGGTTTAGGAATCTGTTTTGGGATGATCGGTGTGGCGAAGAGATTTGTGCCCGTATTTTTGGGCGCAGGCTATGACAGAGTAGTGACCATGCTCATTCTGATGAGTCCGATCGTTATTATTATAGGAATCAGCAATTGTCTCGGCTCTCAGTATTATACTCCTGCCGGATACAGGAAACTCAGCGCAAGGTATATCATTATCGGAGCTGTCGTAAACTTTCTGCTGAATCTTGTGCTTATCCCGAAGTTCTGGGGATACGGCGCGATCGTTGCGTCTCTTATAGCGGAGGGCGCCATCACGATTCTATATTTAAAGAACTGTAATGGATACCTCAGAGTCTCGACAATCATAAAGGACAGTTGGAAGAAACTGATCGCAGGGCTGATCATGCTGATCGTGATCAAGGTTCTCGACGTTATTATCTCATCTGATATAGCCGCGCTTTTTGTGGAGGTTGCAGTTGGATTTACGGTATATCTCACAGTGGTCACGCTTTTGCGCGACAGTTTCATGACAGATCTTGTGATGGGAAAGATCCTCAAGAGAAAGAGGTGAGTTTCATGAGGTCAATCGGGGCGGGAAAGATAATAGCAATGCTGTTTGCAGTCTTTATCTCAACGATTCTCATCTCCGGATGCGCGGAATCTAAAGAAACGCAGAAACCGCCCGGAGCGGGAAAAAGTGCTCACGGAGAAGGATTCGAATGGTTTTATGAATCCTTTGATGAAAAAAAGACGGCTGCATATGACGCCTTCAGGATCAGCGCCGAAAGACCTTTTGACAGTGAGCCGGTTCCAATAAGAGACAAGTCGGGAACTGTAACAGAGATAGCGGTTTCAGACCTGGCAGCGGCCTATCAGGGGTTTTTGTACGATCACCCCGAAGTATTCTGGCTCAGCGGTTCATATAATTACAGAGTTTCCGGAGATTCGGGCGGAGAGGAAATGGCAGATGCTGTGAGTGTGATCCCGATCCCGGACTCAGAGCACGATCTTCGCGCTATGAAAAAAGAGTTTGAAAGCGCGGTGGAGTATTACCTTCGAAAGGCAGCCGATGCGGAAGGAGACAGAGAAAAGGCGAAGATCCTTTATGACAGTCTCGCCGGCGAGATCGAATATGAAGAAGAAGCATTGTATGACAGCGCCCTCTTAAATGAGCACACAGCGTACGGTGCGGTTTGCAAAAAAAAGGCCGTATGCGACGGGATGGCATTGGCATACAAGTATCTGCTTGACAGATGCGGAATCCGATGTATTCTAATCCCGGGTACAAGCGAAGGAGCGCCTCATGTATGGAATACAGTTTTCTGGGACGAAAGATGGCACGAATCCGATCTCACATGGGATACTGTATCTGAGGCAAAAGAAGGCGGACAATACTTTGACCTGACGTCTGAGGAAATGAATAAAGATCACGAAAGAGAAAAAGAAGGGATAGCGATTAGGATTCCGCTCGCGGATTAATACTGCTGCAGGCGGTGGAATGGGTTTGCTATAAGCAGAAAGGAAAAAGTTTTGACACAGAAAGATTATTATGATTTCAGGGAAGAAGGAACAACGAGACAGGTCAGCCTGGAGAAACTTCTGCGCTGCGCGCTCAGAAAGTGGAAACTGATCCTGATTGCGGGGATCATTGTTGGCGCTTTTTTTGGCGCATACAAGGTCATGGCCATTCATTCCAAAAAGGATGACATGATCAAGTCCTATGATACCTATAAGAAAAACCTGGAGATGTATAATACCAATATTTCTGACTATAACAGATCCATCGCAGAAATGCAGGAAGGCATCAGCAACCGCCTTGAGTATATGCAGGAAGCTCCCGCTATGCAGATCGATCCCTATAACTGCCCGATCGCTACCGCGCAGATCAGAGTTGTGCCTACCGGCGACAAGGCTATAACTGCTAATGAGATGTACTCTCTTCTATACTCGATCTATGATGATATTTATTACGGCGACACAAGTATGATCGTGGCGGAAAGACAGAACATGAACGCTGCTCACCTCAACGAACTTCTGTACCTGAGAATATATACACAGGGCGGAACTATGACTGTCGTCACCCGCGGTGTAGACGAAGCACATGCTGAATCGATCAGAGATGATCTGCTTGACGTTCTGATGAGCAGAAAAGACGTCTTCTCCAATTTCGGAGACTTTAATATCGAGGTGTACGGCAAGGGCACACAGACAGTCGTAGAGCCCGAGCTCAAAACCCTTCAGGAAACCAGCGTCGACTCGCTCACCAGAATGCAGACATCGCTGCGAACCTCTCAGAACCAGCTTTCCCAGTTGGTTAAGCCGGCTTCAGTTCCTCAGTACTCCAAGAAATACATGCTGAAAAACGGGATCAAGCTCGGTGTTGTCGGATTTGCAGGCGGCGCGTGCCTCATGGCGATTGCTCTGATCTGCCTGGTACTGTACAGAGGAGCGATTCTTTCGACAGATGAGATCGACGGTGAGTTCGGTCTTAGAACGCTGGCTGATTTTTCAGGTGAAAAATCTGAAGATGAGACCGTACTGGATTATATGCTCGCGCGTATTGAGAGCTGCACAACCGGCAAAGAGATTGGAATAGCCGGTACGATAACCGACAAGAAACTCATTGCTCTCGCCGAAAAGCTTAACAAAAAGATCGATGGCTCCAAAGAGGGACTGAGGTTTGTAAGTCTTCCGAACATCGAAAAAGACGCGGACTCTTACAGAAAACTCAGGGAAATGGACGGGGCGATCATTGCTGAAGAAGTGGGAAGATCTTCCTACAACGGAATACGCAATGAGATCGGACTGATCGCTGACAGCGGTACTGAACTGATCGGCACGGTATATTATTAAAAATAAGATGAAGAAGGACAGCATTGCTTTAGTGATCATGATCATAATACTATGCGCAGCGGCAGCAGCCGCTGCGAATGGCGCCTTGACAGCTCCCTCCGGACACGGGGGGACTGACCGGGCGCCTTTTGCGGCTGCAGAAACCGTTGAATCTTTTTTTGCAGATGAAACACAGTATGCAGAGATGATCTCCGGAAAGAAACAGCGGGATTTTAATCCTTCAGCATTGCGGTTCGAAGGGCACCAGGTTCCCTATGATAGTAAGAGCAACACGGTTTTTATACCTCAGGACTGCACTGAACCGGATTGGACCGGTTCGCTATCCGTCACAAAACCTTATGCGCAGATCTGTATTTTGAATGTCAGCGGCAATGACAAACAGCGCTGTATAGAAGAGAACAGCACTTTTAAAACAGCCCTCATTTCTGACGACGATTACATGGAATGCGATCTTGTATTTACAGGCCTTCCGGCCGTCTGTATGTACAACGATAAAGGCGATCCTGAACCTGGGGAAGAATACGCCGGCAGAATCTGTGTGCTGGATCCCTGCAGAAAGGAATATCAGGAGGCAGATTGCTCTTTTCATATAAGGGGAGCGACTTCGACCCTTTTCGACAAAAAGAGTTATCGTGTTGAACTTAGCAAAAATGCCTCAGGGTCTGATAAAGCCAGCTTTCTCGGATTTCGAAAAGATGACGACTGGATCTTGAATTCCATGTGTACAGACAGGACGCTCGCAAGAGAAAAGATCTGTTATGACCTGTGGAAAAAAGTCAATGAAATGGAAGAGAAGCCGGTCCCGTCGTCACAGATCGAATATTGCGAACTGATCCTCAACAATGAATATATGGGCGTTTACGGGCTCATGTATCCTGTTGACAGAAAACTTATGCGAATGAATCCCGGAGATCTTTTGTACAAGGTGGGAACATGGTATGAGGAGATCACCTTCCCCGGAAAACTGACTGATTACAATGGAAAGGAAGAGATACTTAACAGGAACGGAGTCTCTTATCTTGAACTGAAATATCCTAAGGGTCCGGAAAAAAGCTTTATTTACGACCCTTTTCAGTTATACCAGGATATGGTGTTCGAGACAGGAAATCTGTCGGAAATGGAAAAAGCGGGAATCAGTCTGAATCTCGATAATTTTATCGTTCATGAACTGTTCTGCGAGATGACCAGGGCGGGAGACAACACCTGGAAAAACATATTCATTGCGGCGTACAGTGACGGAAACGGAGGCTATACCCTGAATGAAACAATATGGGATCTGAATTATACATTCGGAGACCGGTTTACATGGGATCCGGATCACGGCAACACTGTATTTCTCGCTGATTCGACGGACACGTATAAACTCCGGTATGACAGGGATTACGGATACTCAAGGCTTGCGGCGATTATGGACGGACTCAGAGATGATACGGCTGAGAAATGGAAAGAGTGGAGAACTTCCGGAATAAGCGCGGAGTATGTTGATTCACTTTTCATAGAGGAGAGAGATTATTTGCAAAAAAGCGGCGCTTTCGAGCGGAATTCACGTAAATGGCCTGTCGATGGCAAGGATGATCCGTATACCGGGATCAGAAACTGGCTCAGCGGCAGATTCCTCTTCCTGGATCAGATGTACGGTTACGGATCCTGAAGAAAGCATGATTTGCAGGAAGTCAGCTGTGAATGGAAAAAATTGTTCATAAATTGGAACAAAAACTCTGTTTAAATTGACGAACATTCTTTCAATTTGCAGTTTTTCTGCATTATAATATCAAATAAGTGAGTGTAACTACATTAATAACCAAAAAAGGGGGAACATCAATGTTTGGTGCAAAGCATTTGAATAGTGTACATGTCGGCCACTATAAGAACACGGCCGGATGTGCTACAGAGGTGATGCCCGTCCCGGATGTGGTAAAGATCTCGATGTCGCAGAACATCGGAGCACCGTGTAAGCCTCTTGTCAAAAAGGGCGATCATGTCCTTGTGGGACAGAAGATCGGAGACACTGAGGCATTTCTTCACGTTCCGGTGCATTCGAGCGTATCGGGAACTGTTACCGGGATCGAGACGCAGAGAAACGCCATGGGCGGATTTGACACACTCGTAGTGATCGAATCGGACGGCAAGCAGGAAATTGACCCTTCCATCAAGCCTCCGGAGATCACAGATCAGCCCAGCTTTATCGCAGCGGTCAAGGAAAGCGGCCTCGTAGGTCTGGGCGGCGCAAGTTTCCCGACCTGGCTCAAGTTCAATCCCAAGAACCTCGGGGAACCCATGACACTGATCATTAACGGCGCGGAATGTGAACCTTTCATCACTTCGGATCACAGGACCATGCTTGAAGATACCCAGAATATCATCGACGGCGCCCTGATGATCATGAAGTACATTCAGGCTCCTATGTGTTATATCGGAATCGAGGACAACAAACAGGACGCTATTGATAAGTTCAACAGGATGTTTGCTGAGCAGGGGATCACGAATATCAAGACGTTCCCGCTGCAGGCGAGTTATCCCAAGGGAGCGGAGCGTGTCCTGATCTATGAAGTTACAGGAAAGACCTGCAACGCGGGCGTACTTCCTGCTGACCTGGGATGTATTGTGTCCAACGTCACATCTGTAGCCTTCCTCGGACAGTATCTCAAAGACGGTATGCCTCTTATAAAGAAGAGAGTTACGATCGACGGAGATGCCGTAAATAAGCCCGGCAACGTCATTATTCCTATTGGAACAATGATCCACGACGTGATCGGATTCTGCGGAGGATACAAGGAAGAACCCCGCAAGATCCTCATGGGCGGCCCCATGATGGGACGAGCTGTTTTCTCTGACAGAATGCCCATCGTCAAGAACAACAACGCGATTCTTGCATTTACTAAGGAGCAGTCGTTGATCCCTGAGGAAACTGCGTGCATCAGCTGCGGCAGATGCCACAACGCATGTCCTTTTAATCTGCTTCCTACCGGATTTGCGGACGCTTATGAGGCAAGAGATGTAAAGCGGCTCAATGATCTGAAGATCATGCAGTGTATGGAATGCGGCAGCTGCTCCTATGTCTGCCCTGCGCATCGTCCGTTGGCCTTCATAAACAAGCTCGGTAAAGGATTAGTAAGGGAGGCAAGCCAGAAATGACGGATACAAAAAGTGTAAAATATTATGATAATCTTGCCGTTGCGTCGTCTCCCCACCTGGTGACGGCCCTCGACACACAGAAGACCATGATGTGGGTTCTGATCGCCCTGATCCCTTCCTTCATCGCAAGCGTTTTCTATTTTGGACTGGGAGCGGTCATTCTCACCGCAGTCTGCGCTGTAAGCAGCGCGCTGTTTGAGTGGGGGTATGAGAGACTTCTCGGCAAAAAAGTGACGGTAAAGGATCTGAGTGCCTGTGTCACTGGCGTGATCCTCGCCATGAACCTTCCCGCCAATCTTCCTGTATGGATGGCGGTGATCGGCTGCTTCACGGCGATCGTTATCGTCAAGCAGCTGTATGGCGGCCTTGGCCGCAACTTTGCAAACCCGGCGATCGTAGGACGTATTGTTCTGCTTCTGTCCTTCACATCTTACATGACTACATGGCCTGTGACGAGACTGAATCAGACCGCAGACGCGCTTACAGGAGCAACCCCTCTGGGACTTCTTGCTGACGGCGCTCTGGCTGAGGCACCTTCACTTAAGGATATGCTCATCGGCAATATCGGCGGAGCGATGGGCGAGACCTGCACGATCGCTGTGCTGATCGGCCTTGTGATCCTGATCGCGAAGAAGATCATTTCCCCGATCATTCCGGTGTGCTACATGGGCACTGTATTTGTTTTCGCTTTTATTTACTACTCAGTTGTCGGCGGAGATTACAGCGCGCTTCACATGGCCTTATTCCATCTGCTGGCGGGCGGCGTTGTATTCGGCGCTACTTTCTGCGCGACTGACTATGTGACGAGTCCCATCATGAAATACGCAAAGGTCGCTTTCGGTATCGGATGCGGTCTTGTTACCATGATCATTCGTCTGTTCTGCGCATATCCTGAAGGAGCTTCTTTCGCCATCCTGTTCATGAACGTCCTGGCTCCGCTCCTTGATATGCTTGCCCAGAATCAGTTCTACGGCATCGGCGCCGCAGAAAGGGCTGCCAAAAAAGCTGCCAAAGAAGCAGGAAAGGAGGCTGCCAAATAATGACTAAGAATGAGAATTTTAAGGAATACGGCATGCCGGTAGTTGTCCTCGTAGCCATATGCTTCGTGACAACACTTCTCCTGGCACTGACCAATTCGGTCTCTGAGCCCATCATCATTAAAAATCAGGCGATCACTGCAACAGCTAACAGAAAAGAGCTGCTTCCTGACGCGGATGATTTTACACAGCTTGAACTTGACAAATATGCCTCTTCTTCAGACGGCATGGCTAATGTCACAGAAGTTTACAAGGCAAATAACGACACCGGTTACGTTATGACCTGTATAACCAAGTCTTTCGGCGGCGACCTCACCATGATGGTCGGACTTGACGCCACAGGAGCTGTAACAGGCGTAAAGGTCACAGACCACGCCGATACTCCCGGCGTCGGCACCAAGGATCAGGATCCCGAATACCTCGCGCAGTACATTTCCAAAACTGCCCTGAGCGGAGAGGATGTCAAAAAAGAGGCGGACTTCAACTTCATTACCGGCGCGTCTGTTTCCGGTACCGCGATCCACAAAGGCGTCTATGCTGCACTTGCGCAGTATGCTGAGTTAGGAGGTGCGAAATAAATGGAAGAGAGGAAAAGAATTGACGTTCTCCTGAACGGTCTGATCAAAGAAAACCCGGTTCTGGTGCTGGTCATCGGTACCTGTCCCACACTGGCTACATCTACCTCCGTTGAGACCGGTTTCGGCATGGGACTTGCGGCTACGGCTGTTCTTGTCTGCTCCAACATCGTTATCTCAGCGCTGCACAACATCATTCCCGATAAGGTAAGAATTCCCTGCTTTATCACTGTTATCGCAGGATTCGTAACGATCGTGCAGATGCTGCTGCAGGCATTTGTCCCGTCTCTTTATTCGGCACTGGGACTGTACCTGCCTTTGATCGTAGTTAACTGCATCATCCTGGGCCGTGCGGAGATGTTCGCAAGTAAGAACGGCGTCCTTGATTCCGCCCTCGACGGAATCGGCATGGGCCTCGGCTTCACCCTGACTCTGGTCATCATGGGAACTATCCGTGAAGTCCTTGGAAGCGGAACATGGCTCGCAGGCGACTGGTTTGGTCTCGCAAAGGGCTTCAAGGGAATCCCGCTGCTTTCAAACTTTATCCCCGGCATGAGTATCATGACTATGGTTCCCGGCGGTTTCTTCGTATATGCCATCGTAATGGCGGCTGTTCATTATTTTACCAAGGACAAGAGCAAGATCCGCAACGAGTTCGGCTGCGACGGCTGCGCGAACGCAGGAAACTGCGCTGACGGCGAGTGCGTCCAGAAATAAGAAAGAGAGGAGGATAAATCATGAAATTTGTTATCATCATTATCAGCATGGTTCTGGTAAACAACTATCCTCTGGCTCAGTTCCTGGGGATCTGCCCTTTCCTCGGAGTTTCCAAAGATCTGAACAGCTCCACAGGCATGGGTATTGCAGTTACTTTCGTTATGGTACTGGCAACGGCTGTCACATGGCCGATCCAGCAGCTTCTCAACAGATTCGGGATCGGATATCTGCAGACAGTAGTATTCATCCTTGTTATCGCGGCACTGGTTCAGCTGGTCGAGATGTTCATGAAGAAGAGCATGCCCGCGCTCTATAAGTCATTGGGTATCTTCCTTCCCCTGATCACAACCAACTGCGCGGTACTTGGCGTCTGCATCACAAATATCGATTCCAGCTATAATTACATTGAGTCTCTGGTAAATGCTTTCGGGGCAGGCATTGGCTTCCTGTTCGCCATGGTCGTCATGGCAGGCGTCCGCACCAAGCTCGTTGACCAGAGCCGTATCCCGGAGTCCTTCAGAGGCGTCCCGATCGTCCTGATCACAGCGGCGATCCTGTCCCTGAGCTTTATGGGCTTCAATGGGATGTTCTCATAAGGAAGGAGGAAGAGGATGAATATAGTAATACCTGTAGCACTTGTCGCTGTCGTCGGCCTCCTTGCCTCCTGCATGCTCAGTTATGCATCCAAAGTTTTTGCAGTTCAGGAAGACCAGCTCTTCCTCGACCTGCGCGCAGAGCTCCCCGGAGCAAACTGCGGCGGCTGCGGCTTTGCAGGATGTGACGACTACGCGCACGCGATGGCAGAGGGCGGTGAGACTCCCTGCACGAAGTGCTCTGTCGGCGGTCCCGCTGTAGCAAAGAAGCTCGCTTCCCTGCTCGGACAGGATGCCGGAAGCATGGAGAAAAAAATGGCATTTGTCATGTGCAACGGCACAACAGATAATGCTTCCAAACTCTATGAATATGAGGATATTGATTCCTGTAAGGCTGCTAAGCAGCTGTTCGGCGGCAGCAAGACCTGCCCTTACGGCTGCATCGGTCTCGGTGACTGCGTGCAGGCCTGTGAATTCGACGCGATCCGGATCATCGACGGCGTAGCGGTCGTGGGACGCGACTACTGCACAAGCTGCGGCGCTTGCGCTAAGGCATGCCCTCAGAAGCTGATCAAGATCATCCCCGAATCTGCAAAGGTCCAGGTCCGCTGCCACAACGAGCAGAAGGGCGCAGATGCAAGAAAAGGCTGCAATGTCGCATGTATCGGATGCGGACAGTGTGCAAGAGTCTGCCCGAAGGGCGCGATCACAGTTGAGAACAATCTCAGTAAGATCGATCCCGAGAAGTGCATTAAGTGCGGCCTGTGCGCTGCAAAGTGCCCTACCGGCGCTATCCAGGATGTTCTTCACACTGCAGAGCAGAAAGAAAAGATCAAGAAGAGCCTCCAGATGAAGGAAGCCAAGGAAGCTGAGAAGCGCAAAGAGGCTGCCCTGAAGGCAAAGGCAGAGAAGGAAGCAGCTGCAAAGGCTGCTGCTGAAGCAAAGGCTGCGGAGGTAAAAGCTGAGGAGGCACCAAAGGCCTGACCGCTTCATAGCGTAGATTAATAACTAAAATAAGGAGCTGACGCATTTCACAATGCTCAGCTCCTTTTCAATGCCCGCTTTTCTGATGAGTCTTAACATGTTACAATATCCCGTGCAGGTCCCTATACGGTCTGGTAATTCTTAATAGCAGGAGCCTTAATAATGAAGAAGCACAGGCGGGCACTGATCGTCGCAATTACAGTATTTATGTTAATAACACAGCAAGGCTGCAGCGCTAAAACGGCAGACCCTGTGTCGAGGCAGAATTTCTTTTTCGACACAGTCTGTTCGATCGCTGTCTACGATATGGATAAGATGAGCGAAGAGAACGCGAATAAAGCTATCCAGAATGCTTTTGCACTGTGCAGCCGGTATGAATCCCTGCTCAGCAGGACAAAAGAGGGCACGGACATATACAGGATCAATAATGCCGGCGGAAAGCCTGTAGAATGTGATCCGGAAACTGTGGAGGTGATCCGTGAGGGACTTTATTACAGTGAACTCTCGGAAGGAAGATTTGATATCACGATTGGAAGAGTTTCCGATCTGTGGGATTTTCACTCTGAGGAGCCGGCGGTCCCCTCAGAGGAATCCCTGAAAGAAGCAGTTGAAACCGTGGATTGGCATAAGGTCCTGATTGACGGCAATACCGTGACACTCACAGATCCCGATACTCATCTTGATCTGGGAGGCATCGCAAAAGGATATATTGCGGACAGACTCTGTGAACAACTGAGAAGAGACGGTGTGACCTCCGGTATCATCAGCCTTGGCGGCAACATTGCCTGCATAGGTTCCAAAGGAAGCGGCAGTAAAGCAAGTCCTTTCCGCGTCGGTATAGAAAAGCCTTATTCGAACCAGAGTCAGATAGTCGGTGTTGTTGAGGCTTCTGATGAGACAGTGGTCACATCCGGGGTATACCAGAGATATTTCGAGAAGGATGGCATACAATACCATCATATTCTGGACGCCACTACGGGGCTTCCTGCCAGGTCAGATATAGTCGGCGTTACACTTAAAGCCGCTGACGGCAAATCGGCAGATTGTGATGCGCTTGCGACGATCCTCCTGATCATGGGAGAGGAGAAGGCAATGAAGATGCTAGAGGAGACGGACGGCTTTGAGGCTTTCTTCATCCTTGAGGACGGAACATTTGCCAGCACAGAAGGGATGGGAGTCACTGCGGAGTGACTGGTCTTTCCCTCTGCGGACACGGAGATTGGAAAATATGAAAAGAATACTGACGATCCAGGATATTTCCTGTTTTGGAAAATGTTCCATCACTATAGCGCTGCCTGTTATTTCCGCCATGGGAGTTGAAGGAGTGATCCTTCCCACAGCGCTTTTTTCTACACACACGCTGTTTCCTGACTACAAAAAGATCAGTCTGAGTGAGCAGATGATGGCGTTTGCGGAGCAGTGGAAGAATAACGGAATAAAGTTTGACGCGATCTACACAGGATATCTGGGCTCCATTGAGGGGATCGACACGGTTCTTTCCCTGGTCGATATGTTCAGGGATGAGAATACGCTTGTGTTTGTTGATCCTGTCATGGGCGACAACGGAAAGCTGTACAGAGGATTTGATGAGGAGTATGTGATCCGCAACAGGAAACTCTGTGAGTGTTCGGATATCATCGTACCCAATCTCACGGAAGCCTGTATGCTGACCGGAACAAAATACAGAGAAGACCGGGATGAAGCATATTATGCCGCGCTCTGCGGTAAACTATGCGATATGGGAGCGAAGACAGCAGTCCTGACGGGCGCTTCCCTGTCAGAGGGGAAGACCGGCGTGTATGGAATGAGAGCATCTGACCGCGCAGCCTTCAACTACCAGAATGACAAAGTCGCGGCTTCCTACCACGGCACCGGAGATCTGTTCGCGAGCACTGCAGCCGCAGCCATGGTCAGAGGTATTGCGATGGATGACGCTTTCAAGATTGCTTCTGACTACACAGCGGAAACAATCCGCGCGACGATGAGAAATCCGGATCACCCCTGGTATGGCGTGGACTTCGAATCAACGCTTCCGCTGCTGATAGAGATGGCATCGAAATATCTTTAAAAATATCAATTGACAATTCAGAGGCAATGTAATAATATACAAAGGTACTCTGAAGGCGAGGTCAGAGAGAATCGCACAGGGTCATGGAACCGTAGCTCAGCTGGGATGAGCGTTCGCCTCACACGCGAGAGGTCACGGGTTCGAGCCCCGTCGGTTCCACTATCCTTATCGGAGGACGAACAGAATATGGAACCGTAGCTCAGCTGGGATGAGCGTCCGCTTGACGTGCGGGAGGTCATGGGTTCGAGCCCCGTCGGTTCCACGAAATAAAGGCTGTCGCATATGCGGCGGCCTTTTCCTTTATATTTAAACTATATAATGACAGTTTGTGCATGGCGAGAAGTATAAAGCAAAGGAAAAGAGAGCATTTCTGCTCTCTCTTTAATGCGGAAGATGGGACTTGAACCCACACGGTGTACCCACCACAAGATCCTTAGTCTTGCTCGTCTGCCAGTTCCGACACTTCCGCGCATTCCTGATTAAGGATGCAGGAGATGGGACTTGAACCCACACTATGTTGCCATAACAGGCACCTGAAGCCTGCGCGTCTGCCATTCCGCCACTCCTGCGAACAAATGTTATTTTATTAGTTATAGAAAAAAATGTCAACCTATAAATCAAAAATATTTATTTAATAAAAAGGAAATAGAAACGAAATGAAGAATAATAAAATTAGACCCGGTTTGTTCCTGTATTGGGCAGACCGGTTTCACAATTCTGTTATCATTTCGGTATTTACAGATGTAAAAGAGGCCTTCCATTGACGATCAGAGAAGAATTGGAATTAAGAGAAATAGAGATCCTTGCGCCCTGGGCCGCGTTTTCGGCGCAGTCAAGGGGGAGATTGGTTCCCGAAGAGCAGTGCGATATACGTCCTGTTTTTCAGAGGGACAGAGACAGGATCCTCCACAGCAAATCTTTCAGGAGACTGAAAGACAAGACCCAGGTGTTTTTGTCCCCTGACGGAGATCATTACAGAACGAGGATGACTCATACTCTGGAGGTGTCGCAGAACGCAAGGACTATTGCCAAAGCGCTGCGCCTCAATGAGGATCTGGCAGAAGCCATTGCGCTGGGGCATGATCTTGGGCATACGCCCTTCGGACATGCCGGAGAGAGGGCCCTTAACAGGATCAGCCCGGAGGGATTCAGGCACAACGAACAGAGTCTTCGGACGGTAGATATTCTGGAGAAGAATGGCGCAGGTATGAACCTCACCGAGGAAGTCAGAGACGGGATCGTGAATCATCAGGTAAATACGATTCCCTTTACACTTGAAGGGCAGATCGTCCGGCTGTCCGACAAGATCGCTTATGTTCACCATGATATGGACGACGCGATCCGCGGCGGGATCCTCACGGATGAGGATGTACCCGAGAGTATTGCATGTGTGGTCGGAAGGACTCTCGGCCAGAGGCTGGACCGCTTTATCCATGATATCATTACCACCAGTCAGGGACAGCCTGTGATCACCATGTCAGAGGAGATCAGGGAAGCTTTTGAAAAGCTCAGGGCTTTTATGTTTGAACGGGTATATACCAATCCTGTTGCCAAAGCTGAGGAGTCCAAGGCGGAGAATATGATAAGTGTTCTCTATGATTACTATTTAGCTCATCCGGAGAATATGCCGGAACTGCAGAGAAAGATGATCGACAGCGGAACGCCGGTCTACAGGGCGGTCTGCGACTATATTTCGTCGATGACAGACAGATACGCGATCATGATGTTTGAATCAATCTATATTCCCAGGACCTGGGATGTATTATAACGGGAAAAATAAAGTATGTATTATCCTGACGACAAGGTGGAGGAAGTCCTTCGATCAAATAATATCGTTGATGTTGTGGGAACTTACGTCCATTTGCAAAAGAAGGGCGCAAACTATTTTGGCCTGTGCCCTTTCCACAACGAAAAATCTCCATCCTTCTCTGTGTCCGAGCCCAAGCAGATGTTTTACTGTTTTGGATGCGGTGCCGGAGGAAATGCGGCAACTTTTCTGATGAAGTATGAAAACTACAGTTTCAGAGAAGCGCTGGAGACGCTGGCTGACAGAGCGGGGATCAAACTGCCGGAAGTCAATTACGGCGAAGAAGCCAAGAAAAAGGAGGAGAAGAGACAGCAGCTGCGCGCGGTCAACAAAGAGGCAGCGATCTATTACTACAAGCTGCTAAGGTCCCGTAAAGGAGTAAAGGGACTGCGGTATCTCGCAGAGAGGAAACTGGATCAGTCTACAATGCGGGACTTCGGGCTTGGATATGCTGACGGCTCGGGGAACGATCTGTGCGCGTATCTGAAAAGCTGCGGATTCTCCGACGAAGTGATTCTGGAAGCCGGAGTCGCCGCCTTCGACGAAAAAAGGGGACTGCACGATAAATTCTGGAACCGGGTGATCTTCCCGATCATGGATGTCCGCGGGCAGGTGATCGGATTCGGAGGCCGGGTAATGGGGGACGGCAAACCCAAATATCTCAATTCTCCGGAGACAGAAATATTTGATAAGAGCAGAAATCTTTACGGACTTAACATTGCCAAAAGATCGAAAGCGCCCTATAAGATTCTATGCGAAGGGTATATGGATGTCATTTCCATGCACCAGGCGGGTTTTCACGAAGCGGTTGCATCCTTGGGAACTTCTTTCACAGAGGGGCAGGCTGCGCTGCTCAAACGATACACCAAACAGGTGCTTCTGGCCTATGACAGCGATGACGCAGGAGTCAGGGCTGCGATCAGAAGTATCGGTATTCTGAAAAAAGCCGGACTTGAGGGCAGGGTCATTGACCTGCGGCCGTGCAAAGACCCGGATGAATTCATAAAGGCAAACGGCACGGAGGCTTTTCTCAAAAGGATCGAAAACGCGGAGAACAGCTTCTTTTACGAGCTGCGTATGATGGAAAGAGAGTATTCCATGCAGGACCCCGCCCAGAGGACGCAGTTTCATCACGCCGCCGCCGCGAAACTCTGCGGCATAGCGGATGAGATCGAGAGAGAGAATTACATCAGAGAAGTAGCCAGGCTCTATTACGTCGATGAGGGGAGCCTGAGGAGACTTGTCGCATCTTATGGAAGGTCAGGAGCAGCGGAGAATGTCTGGAGAAAGGGGGCGGAACCTTCGGGAACTGAATCTGAACAGCCCAAGGGCCGCCGGACCAGGCCTGTCCGCGACGAGCGCGTCGAGAGAAATGAAAGACTTCTGATGACATGGCTTTGCGATGAACCGGAAGTGTTCGCGCAGATAAAACCGTACATCCGGCCCGAGCACTTTCAGGAAGGAGTGCCCAGACAGGCGGCAGAGGGTTACTGGAAGATCCTCGAGGAGCAGCAGGGAGGCAATCCCGCTTCTGTGATCGGAATGTTCGGAACACAGGAAGAACAGGAGCAGGCGGCGTCTCTCTTTAATACCAGGCTTAAGGGACTTCACGACGCGAGGGAGAGAGAAAAAGCGCTCAAAGATATCGTGATCTCGATCAGAAGATCTGCTGCGGACAGGGAGCGAAGACAGATCGAGGAAGGAATGCAGGAGCCGTCGGCGGAGATGCTCACCGGCATCATGACCGCCAGAAAGGAACTGCAGGCGCTTTCGAAGATCAGTTTTAAACTCGGCGACGCGGAGGATCCGCGGTGACCTGTAAATCATAATCACTGATAAATGAGATCTTAACGATCTGTTTATAGATATAAGAACGGAGGAACATCTACTATGAGCAAAGCGGACAACAAAAATCATGAAACAGTTAATCAGGAAGAGTTCATGAGGAAGATCGGTGATCTGATCGCTGCCGGCAAGCAGAAAAAGGGCGTACTTGAGGAATCGGAGATACGCGCGGAATTCAAGAATCTTAAGCTTACGGACGACCAGTACGAGCTGATCGTACGCGTGCTTGAAAAGAATGATATTGACGTGCTGCAGGTCGTAGAGGAAGATGACACCGATGTGCCCGAAGACGAATTGGGAATGATCGAAGATAACGGTGACGAAGAGTCGGATCTGATGGACCTGAGCATTCCGGACAGCATCAATATCGAGGACCCGGTTCGCATGTACCTCAAAGAGATCGGTAAAGTTCCGCTTCTGACCGCTGAAGAAGAGATCGAGCTTGCCAAAAGAATGGAAAACGGAGATGAGGAAGCAAAGAAGAGACTCGCGGAAGCAAACCTTCGTCTCGTTGTCAGTATCGCCAAACGCTATGTCGGACGCGGCATGCTGTTCCTTGACCTGATCCAGGAAGGCAATCTCGGCCTTATCAAGGCTGTTGAGAAGTTCGATTACAATAAGGGTTTTAAATTCTCGACTTACGCTACATGGTGGATCCGCCAGGCGATCACAAGAGCCATCGCCGACCAGGCCAGAACGATCCGTATTCCCGTGCATATGGTAGAGACGATCAACAAACTGGTCAGAGTGAGCAGACAGCTCCTTCAGGAGCTCGGAAGAGAACCTACTCCCGAAGAGATCGCCGAAAGAATGGAAATCCCCGTGGAGAGAGTCCGCGAGATCCTCAAGATCTCTCAGGAGCCTGTTTCACTTGAGACACCTATCGGCGAAGAGGAAGACAGCCATCTCGGCGATTTTATCCAGGATGACAACGTGCCGGTACCGGCTGACGCCGCCGCTTTTACTCTTCTTCGTGAACAGCTCAAGGAAGTCCTGGGAACACTGACAGAGAGAGAGCAGAAAGTGCTCAGACTCAGATTCGGTCTCGATGACGGAAGAGCCAGGACTCTTGAAGAAGTCGGCAAGGAATTTAACGTTACCAGAGAGCGTATCAGACAGATCGAGGCAAAGGCGCTGCGCAAGCTCCGCCATCCCAGCAGAAGCCGCAAACTCAAGGATTATCTTGACTGACCGCGTATGGCAGCAGAAGTAAAGCTATCGAAGAGGCTGACCGCGATCGCCAAAATGGTGAACGCGGCCGGCCCCGGAGAACAGAAGAACAAAACAGGATATTGCCTGTGTGATGTGGGAACAGATCACGCGCATATTCCGATCAGACTGTTAATGGACGGCGTCATTGACCGCGCTATAGCGATGGACGTCATCGAAGGACCGCTGGAAAAGGCCCGCGGGAATATTGAACTTTACGGCGTTTGCGATAAGGTGATCCTCAGGATTTCCGACGGTCTTGACTCCTACAGGCCCGGAGAAGCGCAGGGACTTGTGATCGCCGGAATGGGAGGAAGGATCATGAGCAGGATCCTTCTTCGGGAGCCTGACAAGTCATTGGACTTTGATGAGATCATACTTCAGCCCCAGGCGGATCCGGAATTTGTCAGAAGGGCGGTCAGGGAGCTTGGACTGTTCATTGACAGGGAGCGGATAGTTCTGGAGGACAATAAATACTACCCTGTAATGCATGTGAGTCACAACCGATGTGATGGCCCTGCGTGGAGAACAAGAGATGGAAGTATCGGAACTGAAGAGAAAGCTCTGTTTCAGGAAGCAGAGGATCTGTTTGGACCTGTACTGCTAAGAGATCGGGACAGCATGCTGAAAAGCTATCTGCTGTGGCAGAAGGGCGTCAACGACAGGATCATGCATTCCCTGCAGAAGGCAAATAAGGCGAAGGCAGAGGCAGTGAAAGAAAAAACTGAAGAAGTTGCGCAAAAGGACAGATTGATAAGAACAGCGCTGGAATATTTTGAAATCATGGGTTAAGGAGCCGCATATGAAACTGAAAGAGATCATGCAGATGCTTGAGGAAATGTGTCCACGGAGTTTTGCTATGTCCTGGGACAATGTCGGACTTCAGGTGGGATATTCCGATAAAGAAGTCCGGACCATCGCCCTTGCCCTCGATGCCACTTCTGAGGTGATCGAAGCCGCAAAGGCGCAGGGCGCGGATCTGATCCTGACTCATCATCCCCTCCTATTTGGCGGGGTCAAAAATATCACAGACAGCGATTATGTGGGAAAAAGGATCCTTGACCTTATCCAAAGCGATATCTGCTGCTATTCGATGCACACAAACTTCGATGTGCTGGGCATGGCGGACGCCGCGGCAGATCTAATGCATCTGTCAGACAGAGAAGTGCTGGAGGTAACTTACGAGGATGACATCTCGGTGGAAGGAATCGGCAGGATAGGGACGCTTCTTGAACCTGTGAAATTATCCGAATGTGCCGAAAAGGTCGCGGAAGTATTTAATATCGGGCATGTCCGGTACTACGGAGACCCTGAACAAATGCTTGTGACCTGTGCCATTCTTCCCGGCTCGGGGAAGGGAGAGATCGATCTCGCGGTAAAGGCAGGAGCAGATGTATATATAACCGGTGATATTTCCCATCACGACGGCATTGACGCCGTGGAAAAAGGAGTGGCTGTGATCGATGCAGGCCACTACGGGATCGAGAAGATCTTTATTCCTTATATGAAAGAATATCTTGAAAGAGAAATGCCGGAACTCAGGATCGTTTCCTGCGATGCGGGCTCGCCTTTCATGGAGACGTGAGAGGCTTTACATGATAAAGATACTGCGTTATGTGTTCTTAAATCACAGAGAGGGGGATTTCAATGCCGACCGTAATGATCAAAGGAGCAATCCGTCAATATGACAAAGGAACGACCTTCGAGACTATCGTCAGAGAGTTCCAGGAGCAGTACAATAATTCCATTGCTCTTGTCTTTTTTAACGGCAAGATGAGGGAACTTAACAAGAGACTTGAGAGAGACGGCGTGATCTCTTTTATCACCACCAGGGAAAACGCAGGGCACAATTCCTATGTCCGCACAGCGCAGATGATGCTGGTAAAAGCCGTCAGGGACGTGCTTAAGGAACAGGGAAACACTGTGCGCGTCAAAATAGAGTTCGCTCTGGGAAATGCTTTTTACTGCTCGGTACACGAAGGCGTCCGCGTAACGGATGACTTTGCGATGAAAGTGGAGAATGAGATGAAGAGGCTCAGGGACAAAAACCTGCCGATCGTCAAAAAAACCTACCCTATTGATGACGCGATCGAACTGTTCAAGAGGCAGGGGATGCTCGACAAGGAGAAGCTTTTCCACTATCGCCGCGGATCAACCATAAACGTATACAGCATGGAAGGATACTATGACTATTTCTATGGATATATGCTTCCCTCTGCAGGTTATGTCAATCTCTTCAAAGTCAAGGCATATAACGGCGGCCTCCTTCTGATCCTGCCCCGTCAGGAGAATCCCTTTGAACTGGAGGAGTTCGAGGATCAGGAGAGCCTGTTCGAGCAGCTTTATCTGTCTACAAAATGGGGAGATCTTGTCAACATTACAACGGTTGGCGATCTCAATGACGCGATCTGCGACGGAAACATCAGCGATATGATCCTGGTGCAGGAAGCGCTGCAGGAGCGCAGGATCGGCGAGATCGCGGCGCAGATCTTCCAGAAAAAGGACACGAAGATCGTCCTTGTGGCGGGACCGAGTTCTTCCGGCAAGACCACGTTTTCCCACAGACTCGCGATCCAGCTCAGATCGTT
Organism: uncultured Lachnospiraceae bacterium; assembly: GCA_902794825.1. Taxonomy (GTDB): domain Bacteria; phylum Bacillota; class Clostridia; order Lachnospirales; family Lachnospiraceae; genus CAG-791. The sequence continues at coordinate 39,914 of CADBIU010000012.1, read as the reverse complement.
TGGGTTAAGGCCTCATATCATCAGTATGGATGACTATTTTGTCAACCGTGAGCAGACGCCGATCGACATCGACGGCAACTACAATTATGAAGTTTTCGAAGCGCTTGATATTGATCTGTTCAACGACGATATGCTCGATCTGCTCGACGGCGAAAGAATTGAGATGCCCCAGTTTGATTTCAAGGCGGGCAAAAGAGTTTATAAGGGAAGATTCCTCCAGCTGAAAAAGGAGGATATCCTGATCATCGAGGGCATTCACGGACTTAATCCCAGAACCTCCGAGGAGCTTCCCAAGGAAAGCATTTTCAAGATCTATATCAGCTGCATGACCAGTCTGAACATAGACGAACACAACCGGATCCCGTCTACGGACGCAAGACTTTTGCGGAGAATGGTAAGAGACGCCAGGACCAGAGGAAATTCGGCTCAGCATACCTTTGAACTGTGGCCAAAGGTAAGATTGGGAGAAGATATGAATATTTTCCCCTATCAGGACGACGCGGACGCTGTGTTCAATTCTGTCTTGATCTATGAACTGGCTGTGATCAAGCAGTTCGCGGAACCTCTTCTCTTTAACGTCAGACAGAACGAGCCGGCTTATTACGAGGCGAAGAGACTTTTAAAGTTCCTTGAGTACTTTGTCGGCGTAGACACGGCGGCGGTCCCCACGAATTCACTTCTGAGGGAATTTGTAGGCGGAGGATGTTTCCACGCCTGAGTTGACAACTGTCAGACTCGCGAGTAAAATGCATAAGGATATAAGCAGGGCGGGCGATCGCGGCTGCAGGTCCCGAAAGGGCGCAGACGAGGAAAGTCCGGGCTTCACAGGGCAGGATGCCGGATAACGTCCGGTGGAGGTGACTCCCAGGCCAGTGCAACAGAGATATACCGCGAAGCAGCGGGCCCAGTGCCCGCTGCCCGTAAGGGTGGAAAGGCAGTGTAAGAGACTACCGTCTTCGTGGTAACACGGAGAGCCATGTAAACCCCATCCGAAGCAAGACCGAAACGAGAGCTGTGAGCTTGCCCGGCTCGCTCTCAGGTGGGTCGCTTGAGGCCGCCGGCGACGGCGGTCCTAGATAGATGATCGTCCAAGACATAACCCGGCTTACAGCTCTGCTTATATATTATGGTTATTAATGATCAGGATCCGCGTCGCGGATCCTTCATTCAGTCAGAAAGGAAGCGATATATAATGACGAAAATTGATATTGTGTCCGGTTTCCTGGGAGCCGGCAAGACAACGCTGATCAAGAAGCTGATCAAAGAGGCGCTTGCAGGCACACGCGTCGTGCTGATCGAGAACGAGTTCGGCGAGATCGGCATTGACGGCGGTTTTCTCAAGGAAGCGGGGATTGAGATCCGTGAGATGAATTCCGGCTGCATCTGCTGCTCGCTGGTAGGTGATTTCGGAACATCCCTCAGGGAAGTGATGAATCAGTATGCCCCTGACAGGATCCTGATCGAGCCCTCCGGAGTAGGGAAACTCTCAGATGTAATGCAGGCAGTGAAGGATGCGTCCGAAGGTTCTGATATGGCCCTCAACACAGCCGTAGCGGTTGTAGACGCTTCCAAGTGCAAACTCTACATGAAGAATTTCGGCGAGTTCTTTGTCAACCAGATCGAGTGCGCAGGCACGATCATTCTCACAAGAACCGACAAGACAAGCCAGGCGAAGATCGCTGAGTGCGTAGAGATCCTTCGCGAGCACAATCCGAAGGCAACGATCATCACGACTCCTCTTGCGGAACTTGACGGCAAGCAGATCCTCGCCACGATAGAAGGAAGAAGCGACCTGCAGGCTGAGATCCTCGAGGAATTCATGCGCGAGCAGGAGAAAGAGGAAGAAGAGCACGAGCACCATCATCACCATCACGACGACGATGATGAAGATGAGGAGCATGAACACCATCACCACCATCATCACGACGACGATGATGAAGATGAGGAGCATGAGCACCATCACCACCATCATCATGACGACGATGATGAAGATGAGGAGCACGAGCATCATCATCACCATGACCACGATCATGAGCACGCGGAAGTGGAAGTTGATGAAAACGGCAACAGGATCTATAAATCCCACAGCCACCATCATCACCACCATCACCACGGCGGACATGACGCGGATGAGATCTTCGCAAGCTGGGGAATGGAAACGCCTGCCAGATACTCAGAGGAGGAGATCAGACAGATCCTTGCTAAGCTTGATGACGCTGAGACCTACGGCTTTGTTCTGCGTTCAAAGGGCATGGTTCCCGATAATGAGGGACGCTGGATCCACTTTGACTATGTTCCCGAGGAGACAGAAGTCCGTTTCGGCGCCGCTGATGTTACCGGCAAGATCTGCGTGATCGGTTCCGGCCTCAAGGAAAATGCTCTCGCGGATCTGTTCCGCAAATAAAGGTGCGTTATGGCGCTATTTGGATTTGGAAGAGGAAAAGAGAAAAAATGGTACAAAAACCTGTTTATGTGATCAACGGATTTCTGGACAGCGGGAAAACATCCTTCTTCTCCTATACGATCGCTCAGCCGTACTTTCAGACGTCCGGAACCACACTCCTGATCGTTTGCGAAGAAGGTGAAGTGGAGTACAGCGAGCGTCTGCTCCGCCAGACAAATACCGAGATAGAAGTATTTGAGAATGAAGAGGATCTTACTCCTTCTGCGATGATGGCACTGGAGGCAAAATACAGACCTGAGAGAATTCTCATAGAGTATAACGGCATGTGGGATTTCAGAAAGTTCAGGCTTCCAAGGGCCTGGAGGCTGGAACAGCAGATCACATCGATCGATGCTTCCACATTCTCGATGTACTTTACAAACATGAGATCCCTGCTGGCGGAACAGATCAGGAATTCAGAGCTGATCATGCTCAACCGCTGCGATGGTATCGACGAGAAGACTCTTATCTCCTATAAGAGAAATATCAAGGCGATCAATCAGCAGGCAGATCTGATCTTTGAGGATGCTAACGGTGAGATCGATATGACAACGGAAGAGGACCTTCCTTACGACATTCACAAAGAGCCGATCATCCTTGAGAATCTTAATTACGGAATCTGGTATCTTGACGCGATGGAGCATCCGGACCGCTATGACGGAAAGGAGATCGAGTACACCGGCATGGTGATGATCCCCGATAAGTTCCCCAAGGGATATTTTGTTCCCGGGCGTATGGCTATGACCTGCTGCGCGAACGATATGTCTTTCCTTGGCTATGCGTGCAAGGCGGATAAGGATATGATCTTCCCCGAAAGGACATGGGTGAGAGTAAGGGCGAGAGTCTCTTATGAGACGTTTTCCGAATACGAGGGCAAGGGCATTGTTCTCTATGCGGAGAAGGTTGAAAAAACAGCGGAACCCAAAGAGCCTGTGATCAATTTCGCCGGCTGATATCCGGACAATACAGGAAATAATAAAATCGCAGTTTCCGAAATAACGGGACTGCGATTTTTTGACTTATATACAAAAAATCCGTATGTCCGATGGGTCGTGGACATACGGAAAACAGATTCAGTAGTTTATATCCGCTTATCAGATCTTGTTGATGCTGCTGGCAAGACGGGAGACCTTGCGGGACGCGTTGTTCTTGTGAAGAACGCCCTTTGTGCAGGCCTTGTCGATCGTAGCCTCAGCTGCGATAAGAGCTGCTGTTGCAGCTGCCTTGTCGCCGGCCTCTACAGCCTTGTTGACTTTCTTGATAGCGGTCTTGACGGAAGACTTTACAGCCTTGTTTGCAGCGGTCTTCTTAGCGCTTGTGAGAATTCTCTTCTTGGCAGATTTGATGTTTGCCATTCTACATACCTCCATGTAATGTACAGTAAGTGTTATACATATCGTTCCGAGCGCTGTGCAGCCGCGCATACAGTGCTCCATATTGCTCATGAGTGCAGCAGAGAAGACACGAAAACTCTTTCTGCACATACGATAATATCTTAGTGGAACAAAAAATGAATGTCAAGCACGAAATAAGGAAAATATGGGTTGTGGACATCTATTTTGATATGGATTATACTCTTTTTTATAGGATATGACTAATGGAGTGATGCAACAGATGAATAATAATACTGGCGAAATGAAGAAACTGGACCTCGGTGAGATTCAGCAGAGAGAGCTCAGGATCTTTAAGGTCTTTACAGACATCTGCGAACGGTACGGGATCCGGTATTATCTTGCAGGGGGGACTCTTCTCGGCGCTGTCCGTCATAAGGGCTTTATTCCCTGGGACGATGATATAGACGTAAACATGCCGAGAGAGGATTATGACCGTCTGCTTTCCCACGCAGATGAGATCAACGCATCCGGCGACTATAAGCTGGCGGCCTGTGAACTGGGAGACCTGAACTATCCCTTTGCCAAGATCTACGATCTTCACACGAGCATAAGGAAACTTTACGATCAGGATGAGACTGAGAAGAATCTCTGGATCGATATTTTTCCCATGGATGGTCTTCCGGACGATGAGAAAGAAGTAAAGCGGATCTTCAGAAAGACCCTGGCGGCAAGAAGGATCCTGAGAGTCAAGCAGGCAAGAACGGGAGAAGGAAAGACCGCGCTCAGAAAAGCGCTCAAGCCCTTCATCAAAGCTCTTGTCAGCCCCCTGGATGACGCCCGGATCCTGGATTATATCAACAGGACCTGCCGCACTTACAAAGTCGACGAGTGCGGATATATGGGCGGCATAGCGAACGGATACGGACCTCAGGAGCGCGTTCCGAGAAAGCTCTACCTGAAATCTGTACCGATGCAGTTCGAGGACATGGTGGTTTCTGCTCCGGGCTGTTGGGAATACTATCTCCGTAATCTCTACGGGGACTATATGCAGCTGCCTCCTGAGGAGAAACGGATCACACACGATATGGATGTGTGGGTGCAGGAAGACTGAGCGACAGGGACAGAGTCTATGAAATATTATACTAAAGAGATATGGAACGAAGAGGGCTATCAGCGCACAGCCGGCATCAAGGCCAGGGATGACGTCGATGTGATCCTTGAAAAAAACGGTTATAAGGGAATTGAGATCTGTATGCCGCAGACTGACAGAGAGGGACAGAATGTTCTAGAGAAAGCCGGCTATCACTACAGACTCATGAAAGTGTGGGACGACTGCCTTTCCGTGACGGGTGAGGGAGATGTCCTTGTCATTCAGTTTCCTATAGTCAATCACTCGGTGCTCCTTGCGTCCTGTATCAGAAAGGCGAGAAAAAGAGGCGTCAGGATCATACTTCTGATCCATGATCTTGAGATCCTGCGGGCGGCCATAAGAGGCACTACGACGCGAAGAGAGAAGATAAGGCTTCGCCTTGAAGAGGAGACGCTCCTCAAGAACTGTGACGGGATCATTGTTCATAACAGAAATATGAAAAAGAAGCTCGCTTCTATGGGTATTCCCTCTTCCAGGATGGAAGTGCTCGGGATATTTGATTATCTGATCCCTGAAGCCGGATACGCGAAGACAAGGGCTGACGGTCCGGTTGTGATCGCCGGCGCGCTCAGGCCCCACAAAGCCGGCTATGCCTATCACCTTCCGGAGGGGATCGGCTTTAACCTCTACGGTGTCGGATATGAAGCGGATCCTCAGGATAATGTGAGATATCTGGGATCTTTTGAACCGGACAGACTTCCGGAAGTGATGGAAGGGAGTTTCGGTCTTGTGTGGGACGGTGAGACCACCGAAACCTGCAGCGGGACATACGGAGAGTACCTGAGGATCAATGATCCGCATAAGGCCTCACTGTATCTTGCGTCGGGGATGCCGGTGATCATATGGAGCGAAGCGGCTCTTGCCCCATATATTACAAAGAACGGGTGCGGCATCACGGTGGACTCCATCGAAGAGATCCCCGGAAGGATCGCCGATATCACAGCGGAAGAGTATGACGCGATCCGTTCCAATACCATGAGGATCTCTGACAGGCTCCGAAAGGGGAAATACACCACAAGAGCACTTGAGAGAGTTCTGGGTCAAAAGGAGTAGATCTGTATGTATTTTTATAAGAATCTCTACGCAGGACCTTCCATAAGGGACCCTGAAGAAGTGAAGAGAAAGCTGATGCGCGGGGAAGGACAGTTCACGATCTACGTGATCGCACTGAGTCCGTCTATTCCCGGGCCGGGTTCCAACCAGCTTGAGATTCTCCACTGTGTCAATCTCCAACAGCCGTATTATAAAACGTACCCTCCCTACATCATCGGCATTGCCGCGGGACGTACAGAGGCTGTGGAACTTGTGCAGAGACTTGTGCAGGAGGCATATGACCACACAGGAAGCGGCGACGTCAGAGCTTACCTGTTCCCGCATGGAATAAGGAAACTGCGGGGCAGAGATGTAAATCCTGCGCTGTCTGATAAATCCCCGCTCTCATCCGGCAGCGGCGCGCCTGACACGCAGGAGGAGCAGCCGAAGCAGCCGCAGTCAGAGTAAGGAGGCGGAAATGGCGGTATTTCTAACTATATTGAAATGGCTGGGAATTATATTGCTGGTCCTTCTGGCTCTGATCCTTGTTATCCTTCTCATTGTACTGCTGGTACCGATCAAATATAACGCGAGAGCGGCAGTAGAGGATCCCGACAGGCATGAGGAGTTTCCTGTTTCCGTACTCAGGGAAAACTCAGAGGTGACAGCCCGAATTTCCTGGCTCCTCGGCGCCGTGACAGTTCTTGTTGCTTTTCCGGGGAACGAGTTGATCGCCGTGAAGGTTTTCGGCAGGGACATCAGGATCATGGACAGGCTGAGGAAAGAGGAAACCTCAGAGGAAGAGGCGGAAGAGGAGAAAGAAGAGGAAGAAGAAAAAGAGGAAACTTCCCTCACTCAAAGAGTTGAGACTGCTGTCGGCAAGGCAGAGAAAATCATTAACGTGGTCGATTATATCCACAGAGTCCTGACGGGAAGCTGCGGCAGAAGAGCTTTTCGAAAAGTCAGCCGGCGCCTTTTGAAGATTATAGACTCCATGATGCCGGACCACTGGAAGATCAGCGGCAATGTGGGCCTTAATGACCCCTGCCTCAACGGAAAAATGATGGGTTTCAATTCAATACTGATGCCGTTTATGGACGAGCATCTGGGAATCAATACGGAATGGGATCTGTACCGCTGTGACATGAATGCGGAGATGGCAGGGAAGATCAGGCTGATCACGCCGGTTAAGGAAACGGTCCCTCTGATTTTTGACAAGGACTGCCGGAAGGTGCTCAGAAAGCTTAAGAAGGTAAAGAGCAAACTGCAATAAATGCGGGCATTTATTAGATGAACATATTAAATATAGAAACACGTAATAACAAGTTCAGGCTGTAAAGCGAAGAAAGAGGAACTCAAATGGCTGAAGAAAAGAACAGTATCTCAACAGTAGTCAAATCTCTTATGGATGGCGCAGAGAGTGTGCTCACATCCAAGACTGTGGTCGGCGCGCCCGTCAGGATCGGTGATCAGATCATCATTCCGCTTTCCGATGTCGCCATCGGATGCGGAGCAGGCTCCAACGGGACTGACCACAAGGATGCCGGCGCAGGCGGCTTTTCCGCCAAGATGACTCCTACAGCGATACTTATCATCAAAAACGGACAGACTAAGGTGGTCAATATCAAAGATCAGACTGCTGTCACCAAGCTGGTTGATATGATTCCCGACGTTGTCGATAAGATCAGAAACAGAAACAGCGGAATGATATCTGATGACGAAGCTGTAAAAGCCGCGTTCCCCGAGTCTGAAGTAAAGGATGTTTCCGTAAGGGACGCAGGAGAAGATAAATGAGCAATGTTGCTGTAATTTTTGCCGGCGGTACCGGACAGAGAATGAACACCAGGACAAGGCCCAAACAGTTTCTGGAACTGCACGGGAAACCTATCATCGTCTATACTCTTGAAGCTTTTGACCAGCACAGCGAGATCGACGGCATCGTGGTCGTAATGCTGGAAAGCTGGATCGGATACACACAGGAACTTGTGCGGAAGTTCGGACTTAAGAAGATCAGAAAAATCGTTCCCGGAGGAAGCACAGGGCAGGAGTCCATCTATAACGGTCTGTGTGCGGCTGCGGAATCCTATGAGGAGAAGGATATAGTATTGATCCATGACGGCGTAAGGCCCCTGATCGACGAAGAGACTATCTCCGCAAATATAAGAACTGTGAAAGAGCGGGGAACTGCCATCACCGTCACTGCGGCTATTGAGACGATCACAATGAAGGACGAAACAGGGGCAGTCGGAACGATCATCGACAGGTCCAAATGCGAACTCGCAAGGGCGCCCCAGAGTTTCTACCTCGGAGAGATCCTCGGCGTTCACAACAAAGTGCGTGAGGAACAGACCGGAACAGGCTTTATTGATTCCGCAAGCATGATGAAACATTACGGATATAAGCTCTATACTGTGCAGGGAAAACCGGAGAACATAAAGATCACAACACCGAGTGACTTCTATATTTTCCGCGCAATGGTCGATGCAAGAGAGAGCTCTCAGATCTTTGGAATCTGATGACCGGGAGATTTAAATGACAGAAAATTCAGAGATCTTTAAGGAAGATATGGAGTGGATCTGCAAAGCTGACCTGCCTTGGGAGAAGCTCAGAGACAGCACGGTACTTGTGACAGGCGGGACAGGGCTGATCGGCATGACCGTGATCAACGCCCTGATCCGTGCGGGACGTGAACGCGGACTGGGACTTGATGTCTGCGCAGTTGTCAGGGACACAGAAAAAGCAAAGAGAGTACTCGGCAAGCTGGTAAATGCCCCGGAACTGCGGCTATTAGCAGGGACGATGCAGCAGCTGCCTTCTCTTCCGGAAAAGATTGACTACTGGATTCACGGCGCCTGCCCGACTGCGAGCGCCTTCATGAATGAACACCCGGTGGAAGTCATCCGAACATCTGTTGAGGGAACGACAGGCTTACTGGAGGAAGCGAGAAAGCGAAGCACAAAGGGCTTTTTATTTCTTTCCAGCATGGAAGCTTTCGGAGAAGTCAACACGGAAGACGCGCTGGATGAAGGAGCTCTCGGGAAGATTGATCTTGGAAAAACAAGAAGCTGTTATCCTGAAAGCAAGAGAATGTGCGAGATGCTCTGCACTTCATATGCAGCTGAATACGGACTTCCCGCAATGAGCATCCGCCTTGCGCAGACTTTCGGCCCCGGGGTGGATTACAATGACCGGCGGGTGTTTGCGATGATGACAAGAAACGCCATTGACGGCAAAGATATAGTGCTGGCTACAAAAGGCACAAGCCGGCATCCGTATCTTTATACAGCACAGGCGGTGACGGCGATCCTGACAGTTCTGCTGAGCGGAACTCCGGGAGAAACTTATAACGCTGCAAATCCCGCTACTTACTGTTCCATATTTGAAATGGGTGAAATGGTGGCAAGAGAAGTTGCCGGAGGAAAGATCGCTGTCAGAGTGGATGAAAACGGAGATGCTTCCCGTTACCCGGCTCCGAGCTTTCTGAATATGGACATTTCCAAGATACAGGCGCTGGGATGGGAACCTGAGCAGGATCTTGTCTGGATGTACAGAAGACTTGCGGAGTACCTTCGTTCCCTGGCGTGAAAAGAGCACAAGAAAAAGGACTGTGAAATACAGTCCTTTTTATTTACCAATTTGATATGCTCGCATTCAGATTGCGATGATCCTGATCCTGCCGCTATATTAAATAGCGCGCTCGACCTTGCCGGATCTAAGGCAGCTGGTGCAGACATGCATTCTCTTCTTAGCGCCGTTGACGTTCACAGCAACCTTCTGGACGTTGGAATTCCAGATTCTGTTGGATCTTCTATGAGAATGGATATCACATTTTGCCATCTTAAACACCTCCTAACGTACATATTCGGGTCTACAACATTTGTATAGTATCAAAAATGAAACATGAATGCAAGAAAAAAATAAATGAATTCAGCGGGAATTATGATTATGAAGCGGCAATAGAACCTTTTCTTTTCACTGTTTTAAGGTTATAATCTAAATTGATTTATCACGTATTGAATTAGAAATAACTGTTTCAGGACATAGGTGTGATCGAATCATCACTACGCCGGACTGCCCGGCTTGAAAGGAGAATGGCCTTTGAAGACATTTTTATTTAATACACATATGGGTAACATAAGTGTTGATCCCGAAGTGATCGCCCGGTTTGCAGGCAATGTCGCAAACGAGTGTTTTGGCATTGTCGGCATGGCTGCTGTCAACAGCAAGGAAGGATTTGCAAACCTCCTGAAGAGAGAAAGCATGACAAAGGGGATCAACGTAACTCTTAACTCCAGGAACAAACTTGTTATTGATTTTCATGTGATCGTGTCCTATGGAGTTAATATCATGGCTGTGGCTGATAACCTGGTTTCATCTGTCGCATACCGAGTGGAGGATTTCACCGGCCTTGAGGTAGAGAAGATCAATGTTTATGTAGAGGGCGTACGCGTCATTGACTGAGTAACAGTGCACTGCCCGTACAATCATGAAATTTTAAGTAATCAGGAGGAAGATGCGGTGACAACCAGCGCAATCGATGCAAAACTGCTGGCAGAGATGTTTTTCGCCGGCGCAGCCAATTTGGAAGCAAATAAAGAATGGATCAATGAACTCAATGTATTCCCCGTTCCCGACGGAGATACCGGCACGAATATGACTCTTACGATCAAGTCCGCCGTCAAGGAGGTTTCCGCTCTTGGAAGCACCGACAGCATGAAGGACGTTTGTAAGGCAATGTCCTCCGGATCTTTGAGAGGAGCCAGAGGAAATTCGGGCGTTATTCTCTCACAGCTGATCCGCGGATTCGGAAAAGTGGCTAAGACTGAGACAGAGCTTACAATCCCCGTTCTGGCGGATGGATTTGACAGAGCAGTGGAGACTGCTTATAAAGCTGTCATGAAACCCAAGGAAGGTACGATCCTTACCGTAGCCAAGGGCGCTTCAGTCAAGTCAAGAGAACTCGCTGACGCAGGCGAAGAGAACCTGGAAGTATTCCTCGGAGCAGTCCTTGAGGAAGCGGAGAAGGTTCTTGCAAACACGCCTGAGCTGCTGCCGGTCCTCAAACAGGCAGGCGTAGTTGACTCCGGCGGACAGGGCCTTGTTCAGGTCCTGAAAGGCGCATTCGACCGGTTCCTCGGCAAGGAGATCGACTACAGCGCTCTGATGGAGAAAGAGGAAGTTAAGGCTGAAGCCGAGCCCGAGAAGGAAGCGGCCGAGAAAGAAGAGCTCCGTTTTATCTACAAGATGAGAATGACGGTACTGATGGCGAAGAAGCCCTCCTCCAGAGACCAGAAGGAGTACCTGGAATTCCTCAAGTCCCTCGGCGACCGCGTGAAATGCGCAGTGGAAGGGGATATCCTCCATGTTAAATGCCAGACCAACGATCCCGGTCTGATCATTCAGAGAAGCCAGAAATTCGGTGAACTGGGAGAAGTGAGACTTCTCAATCTCAAGGACACTGAATCCATTGGCAGGAGTGCGGACGCGGCTAAGCCTTCTTCCGTATCCGATGCCGCAGAACCGAAAAAGCCTGCTGAGACAGAAACTCCCAGGATGCCCGAACAGCCCAGAAAGGAAGTCGGATTTATCACTGTATCTGTCGGCGACGGAATCAGGGATATCTTCACGGGTCTCGGCGTTGATTACGTGATCAGCGGCGGCCAGACAATGAATCCCAGCACGGACGATGTGCTTAAGGCTGTGGAGAGTGTAAACGCTGATGTTGTATTTGTCCTTCCGAACAACAAGAACATCATCATGGCAGCCAATCAGGCGGCCTCCCTTACAACTGACAAGAAGGTGATCGTAGTTCCCACGACTACAGTACCTCAGGGAATCACAGCAGTGATCAATTATATGCCTGACCTGGACGCTGAAGCAAACAAGGCCAATATGCTGGAGGAGATCGGCTCCGTTCACAGCGCGGAGGTCACATATGCCGTCAGGGATACGGAGATCGATAATATCAAGATCCACGAAGGCGATATCATGGGAATCGGCGACAGCGGCATTCTCACAACCGGTGGCGATATCGAAGATGTGACTTTTGAGTCATTAAAGAAGATCGTAGATGAAAATACAGAGATCATCAGTATTTACTACGGAGAAGATGTTGAGGAAGAAAAAGCCGAGAAGTTCAGAGCCAGGGCTTCGGAAGTTTTCCCGTCCTGTGACGTTGAGCTTCAATACGGCGGACAGCCGATCTACTACTATATTTTGTCTGCTGAATAAGCCGGATATGGAGTACAAGTCTGCCTGACAAGAGAACAATGCATAATATGCAGTCACATAAACCGGATGTCATGGAGGCATCCGGTTTCTTTTAGCAATCTTTCGGATCGAACAAAAAATGAACAGACAGGTGTCTATATGAATCTTCACACAGAAGTGGGAAAACTTAAGAGAGTAGGTCCCCGGACAGCGCAGCTGCTTCAGAGCAAAGGGCTAAGTACAGTCGGAGATCTGGTTGTCTATTATCCCTCGCGATATGAAAAATACGTCGGACTGTCCGCGGTGTCAGCTTCCTTAGAGAACAAAGAATGCGCTGTTCTCCTTACAGTGATAGGAAGGGGGAGTACGATCAGAGCCGGCGGCAAGACGATCAGCCATTTCAAAGCCGCTGATGCGACGGGCGACTGCAGATTGACATTTTTTAATATGCCCTATATGGTCAAAAATCTGCCGCCGGGCAGTCAGCGCGTCTTCATGGGAGTTATGAAGATGACCCCAAGAGGGCTGCGGTATATGGAACAGCCCAGGGTGTATTCCCGGGAGGACTATCACGATCTGGAAGGAACTCTCCAGCCGGTGTATCCCCTGTTTCAGGGTATGAAGAACAAACATATATCCGCGCTGATCGGACAGGCACTGGAAGAACTTCCGGAGTTCGAGGACTATCTTGACGAAAGCGAAAGAGAACGTCTTGGACTGTGCGCGAGGGATACAGCTCTTCGGTCCATCCACCATCCCGGCAGCATACAGGAACTCGGGATGGCCAGAAACCGGCTGATCTTCGATGAGTTTTTCGAGTTCATCATCGGGATCAGAAAGAAGAAAAAAGAGAACGAGGGGCTGAAAAATGAAAGGCCGCTTCTTGGAAAGGACCTCCCGGAGCAGCTTCTCTCAAAGCTGCCATACTCCCTCACAGGGGCACAGAAGAGGGCATGGGAAGAGATTAAAAGAGACCTGACCGGCGAGTATGTGATGAGCCGTCTTCTGCAGGGGGATGTGGGATCCGGAAAGACGATCCTCGCTTTTCTCTCGCTTCTTTTGTGCAGCGCAAATCACAGACAGGGCGCCCTCATGGCTCCGACAGAGGTCCTGGCGAGACAGCACATGGATAACCTTGTCAAATTGAAGGAACAATATGATCTTCCGATCAATCCTGTACTATTGACCGGATCAGTTAAGGGAAAAGCGAGAAAAGCGGCTTATGATGAGATCGCGTCCGGAAGAGCGGATATCATCATCGGAACTCACGCTTTGATCCAGGACAGCGTTGAATACGCGGATCTTGGACTTGTAATAACGGATGAACAGCACCGCTTCGGGGTAAGGCAGAGAGAGAGCCTTGCCGGGAAGGGATCTTCGGTACCTGTACTGGTCATGAGCGCAACTCCGATCCCCAGGACACTTGCAATTATTATGTACGGGGATCTGCAGATCTCCGTGCTCGATGAGATGCCGGCAGGAAGACTTCCTATCAAAAACCTGGCGATCAGCAGCAGTGAGCGCCGCAGGATCTACCGCTTCATGTACGGACAGATCAAACAGGGAAGGCAGGCCTACGTGATATGCCCTGAAGTGGAAGAAGGGGAAATGAGCGAACTGGAGAACGTCCGGGATTATACTCAGAAGCTGCAGAAGATCTTTCCGGCGGAAGTAAAGATCGACTCGCTTAACGGGCGCATGAAGCCCTCGGAGAAAGCTGAGATCATGGAGAGATTTGGCAGCGGGGAAACCGATATACTGGTATCCACGACAGTCATAGAAGTCGGCATCGATGTTCCCAACGCAACTGTGATCGCTGTCGAGAACGCTGAGAGATTCGGTATGTCGCAGCTCCACCAGCTGAGGGGAAGAGTCGGCAGAGGACAGTGGCAGTCCTACTGCGTCTTTCTTTACACACCGGGCGCGGCGGGAGACGACGACCCCGACAAAAAGCCGCGAAGGCTTGAAATTCTCGAAAAGACAAACGATGGATTCAAAATAGCGGAAGAAGACCTTAAACTCAGAGGTCCCGGGGATCTGTTCGGAGAGAGGCAGAGCGGCGAGCTCGGATTTGTTCTGGCAGATATCTATGAGGACTCGGCGATCATGCGCAAGGCGGCGGCTTATGCAGATGAGGTCCTTTTATCCGATCCTGAATTTGAAACGCCCCATATGAGACAGCTCGATTTCAGAACGATCTAGAGCGAGGTTGACTTTCGGCGCTCATATTATTATGATGTTTTCTAACTGTAGTTTGTTGTTTAAACCGCGGTTTTAAAGAAATGGAGAAGAAGATGTCGAAGATAGCAGTTATTACTGACAGTAACGCCCATATCACCCCTCAGGAAGCTGAAAAGCTCGGAATCTCAGTGGTGCCGATGCCTTTTACGATCTCAGATGAGACTTTTTATGAGGGGATCAATCTCACAAGAGAAGAGTTTTATGAAAAGATGGAGAGCGGAGCCAGTATCGCGACAAGCCAGCCCTCTCCTTCAGACGTCATGAGTATTTGGGATGAAGCCCTTAAGACTCACGACGAAGTAGTGTACATTCCAATGAGCAGCGGACTGTCAGGCTCCTGCCAGAGCGCCAGGATGCTTGCCGATGATTACGACGGCAAGGTCCAGGTAGTTAATAACCAGAGAATCTCTGTAACACAGAAGAGATCGGTGCTGGATGCGCTGGAAATGGCGGAAATGGGTATGAATGCGGCCCAGATCCGTGAAGAACTGGAGCATGTGAAATATGAATCCAGCATCTATATCATGCTCGATACGCTGCATTACCTGAAAAAGGGCGGAAGGATCACCCCGGCAGCAGCCGCGGTGGGCACTCTTCTTCGCATTAAGCCTGTCCTGCAGATCAAGGGAGAGAGACTTGACGCCTTCTCCAAGGCGCGCACCATGAACCAGGGCAAGAATATTATGATCAATGCTATGAAGCACGACATAGAGACCATGTACGGCGGGACAGACAAGGAGAGCGTCTGGCTTTACGCTGTTCATGGAAATGTGCCGGATCAGTTCGCGGAGTTTTCCCGGGAAGTAAGAGCAGCTTTTCCGGGCTTTAAAGTGCAGGATGATGTACTCTCTTTGAGCATTGCCTGCCACATTGGACCGGGCGCGCTGGCGATCGCCTGCTCTAAGAAGATTCCGCTGCATAAAGATAACTGAACATGAACAAAGAAGCATAACCGGGAATAGGAAATCTGCATGGCAAATTTGAATCAGGATACTAATAACTACGACGCCGCCAGTATCAAAGTGCTCGAGGGACTCGAAGCCGTAAGGACGAGGCCCGGCATGTATATTGGAAGCGTCTCTACCAGAGGTCTTAATCATCTGATCTATGAGATCGTTGACAACTCTGTCGATGAACATCTCGCCGGGTTCTGCACCACGATCAAGGTGGTCCTTGAGGCGGACGGCTCCTGTACAGTGGAGGATAACGGAAGAGGCATTCCGATCGGAATGCATGAAAAGGGCGTGAGCGCTGAGCGCGTGGTGTTTACAACGCTTCATGCCGGCGGAAAATTTGATAATAATGCGTACAAGACCAGCGGAGGTCTCCACGGAGTGGGATCCTCTGTGGTCAACGCTCTTTCTGAAAGAATGACCGTCAGCGTTGGCAGCGGCGGTTTTCTTTATGAGGATAAATATGAGCGGGGCAACCCTGTGGTAGAACTTCAGGACGGTCTTCTGCCCGCAGTGGGCAAGACCAGATGGACCGGCACAAGGATTAATTTCCTGCCGGATCCCGAGATCTTTGAGAAGACAAGATTCAGGGAAGAAGATATTAAGAGCCGGATGCACGAGACCGCTTATCTTAACCCTGAACTCACGATCGAATACACTGACAAAAGACAGGAGCCCGCTGAAGAGCTCGTGTTCCATGAGCCTGACGGTATAGTCGGCTTTATCCGGGCGCTCAATAAATCCAAGGAAGCCGTCACGGACATCATTTATTTCAAGGGACTTAGTGATCAGATCACGGTAGAAGCGGCTTTTCAGTTTGTCAATGAATTTCATGAAAACGTTCTGGGATTCTGCAACAATATCTATAACGCGGAGGGCGGAACTCACCTGACAGGCTTTAAAACCGTCTTTACCCAGGTGATCAATAACTACGCCCGTCAGATCGGCGTTCTTAAGGAAAAGGATACGAATTTTACCGGCGCTGATATAAGAAACGGGATGACGGCTGTCATTTCCATCAAGCATCCGGATCCCAGGTTTGAGGGGCAGACCAAGACCAAACTGGACAATCAGGATGCTGCCAAGGCTGTCAGCCAGGTCACGGGAGATGAGATAGTTCACTATTTTGACAGGAATCTGGAAGTCCTCAAGACGGTGATCGGATGCGCCGAGAAAGCGGCTAAGATCAGAAAGACCGAGGAGAAGACCAGGACCAATATGCTGGTCAAACAGAAGTTTTCCTTTGACAGTAACGGAAAGCTCGCCAACTGCACCAGCAAGGACGCGTCCAAATGCGAGATCTTCATTGTCGAGGGTGATTCCGCCGGCGGAAGCGCCAAGATGGCAAGAGACAGGATGTATCAAGCTATCCTGCCGATCCGCGGTAAGATCCTCAATGTTGAGAAGGCCAGTATAGACAAAGTACTTGCAAACGCGGAGATCAAGACTATGATCAACGCGTTCGGCTGCGGGTTTTCCGAAGGCTACGGAAATGACTTCGATATAACAAAGCTAAGATATGACAAGATCATTATCATGGCTGACGCGGACGTCGACGGCGCTCATATCTCTACGCTGCTCCTCACTCTTTTCTATCGCTTTATGCCGGAACTGATCTACGAGGGACATGTCTATGTCGCTATGCCGCCCCTTTACAAAGTCGTTCCCAAAAAAGGAGGCGGAGAAGGGGAATATCTGTACGACGATTACGCGCTGGCAAAATACAGAAAGACGCACAAGAATGATTTTACCCTGCAGAGATACAAAGGTCTCGGGGAGATGGATCCTGAACAGCTCTGGGAGACGACACTCGATCCCAGGAGACGTTATATGAAGCAGGTGCAGATTGAAGACGCCATAAATGCTTCCGATATCACGGAACTTCTGATGGGAAGCGAAGTGCCTCCCCGCAGGATGTTCATTCACGACCACGCTGACGACGCGGAACTCGACGTCTGATGCTGAAAAAACGGAGAAACATTAATTAATATGCCTAAAGACGACCAGAACAAGAACAGCAGAAAAGGGAAGAGACTGACGGAAGATGCTTTTGCGGAGACTCCGCAGGAGCAGATCCTCAAGACTGAGTATTCCGAACTGATGCAGAAATCCTATATCGACTACGCGATGAGCGTAATCGTCGCGCGGGCGCTCCCGGATGTCAGGGACGGGCTCAAACCCGTACAGAGAAGGACTCTCTACGATATGCATGAGCTCGGGATCCGCTCGGACAGACCCTTCAGAAAGAGCGCCAGAATAGTCGGCGATACAATGGGTAAATATCATCCCCATGGAGACAGCTCGATCTACGACGCGCTGGTCGTCATGGCGCAGGATTTCAAAAAAGAGATCCCCCTGATCGACGGGCATGGAAATTTCGGCAATATTGAGGGAGACGGCGCGGCGGCCATGCGTTATACCGAGGCGCGCCTTGAGAAGATAACGGAAGAAGCCTTTCTGGCGGACCTCGATAAGGATGTTGTTGATTTTGTTCCAAACTTCGACGAGAACGAGAAAGAACCGGAAGTACTCCCTGTTAAGATCCCTAATTTCCTGATCAATGGATCGGAAGGCATTGCTGTAGGAATGGCGACCAACACGCCGCCTCACAACCTGGCGGAGGTCATCGACGCGGAGATCGCCCTGCTCGAAAATCCGGATCTTACGAATAAAGAACTGATGCGGTATGTCAAGGGACCGGATTTCCCGACGGGCGGTATAGTAGTTAACAAGGACGAACTGCCGGAGATCTATGAGACCGGTATGGGAAAAGTGCGCCTCAGGGGACGCACTATGATTGAGAAGGGACGCTCCGGCCATGTCAACATGGTGATCACGGAGATACCTTATACTATGATCGGCGCCGGGATCGGCAAGTTCCTCTCAGACGTCGCCGCACTCGCCGAGAAGAAGGTCACAAACGATATCATCGACATCACGAACCAGTCCGACAAGGAAGGGATCCGGATCGTCATTGAGCTGAAGAAAGATACGGATATCGATAATTTCCGGAATCTTCTTTACAAAAAGACACGCCTTGAGGATACATTCGGCGTAAATATGCTCGCGATCAGGAACGGCAGACCCGAAACTCTGAGCCTTAGGGAAATCCTCAAAGCCAACACGGACTTCCTCTATGAGACGACTACGAGAAAGTATGAGAATCTTCTCGAAAAGGAGCGCAAAAAGAGGGAAATCCAGGAGGGACTGATCAAAGCGGTCAATGTAATTGACCTGATCATCGAGATCCTGCGGGGCGCCAGAGATCGTAAGACCGTCAAGAACTGCCTTGTAAACGGTGAAACCGGCGGGATCAGATTCAGAAGCGAAGAGTCTGAGATCATGGCGACACAGCTTGCCTTTACGGAAGCCCAGGCCGACGCGATACTTGATATGCGTCTTTACAAACTGATCGGACTTGAGCTGGAAGCTCTTATTAAAGAACACGATGAGACTGTCGCAAATATCTACCGCTACGAGGATATCCTGGAGGAGCGCGACTCCATGACAAAAGTCCTGAGAGCCGATCTTGCCCGGATCAGGGACAGATATGCGCAGCCCAGAAAAACGGAGATAACTCAGGCGGAGGCGGTTTCTTTTGTTGTCAGGGAAGACGAAGAGGACAGAGAGCTCCTGTTCGTCATGGATCGTTTCGGATACGCCAAGACGATGGACCCGGCTGTCTATTCGAGGAATCAGGAGTCGGTGGAAAGCGGATATAAATACTACTTCATGTGCAGAAGCACCGGAAAGATCTGTCTGTTCACTGACAACGGAACGCTTCACACAGTAAAGGTTTCCGACCTGCCTCTTGGCAAACTCAGGGATAAAGGCATTCCCATTGACAACATCGGAAATTACGACTCCTCTAAGGAGGAAATCGTCATGGCCTGCAGCCAGACTGACCTCAACCTCTACAAGCTTTTATTTGTAACCAAGAAGGGGCTTGTCAAAACAGTGAGCGGCGGAGAGTTTGAAACGCGCATGAAGACAATGAACGCGACAAAGCTTGGCGAGGGAGACTCCCTCGTATTCGCCGGAGTCATCACTGACCAGAAGTATGCCGTTCTGATGACTGCGAACGGATATCTGCTCAAGTTCCTGATCGAACAGATCCCGGAGATGAAAAAAGCTGCGGCCGGTGTTGCGGGAATCAAGCTGAGCAAAGAAGACTATGTGGAGAGAGCGGTGCTCGCAAAGGACAAAGAGCCAGCTCCGCTCGTACACAGAGATACGGAGATCGACCTTGACAAAGTCCGCGCCGGCGCCAGAAACGGCAGAGGCAGCAAACGGTTCTGATCCTTTATTGCCCGGACGGGTATTTGGAGATGGACAAAAAAGCGAAGATTTAATACACTTTAGATATAAAAGAGGCGGAAATCATTCCGCCTCGCATTTCGAGGAAGTAAGATATGAGAGTAATAGCAGGAAGCGCGAGAAGGTTAAAACTCGTCGCGCCTTACGGTCTTGACACCAGACCCACACAGGACATCATCAAAGAGACCCTTTTCAATATCATACAGGCAGATGTACCCGGATCAGTCTTTCTTGACCTGTGCGCGGGCAGCGGGGCGATCGGGATCGAAGCTTTAAGCCGCGGCGCGAAACGCGCCTATTTTGTTGAGAACGGCAGAGAGGCTTGCGCCTGTATTCAGAAGAACCTTCACACAACGCATTTTGAGGACGAGGCGGTACTCCTTAAGCAGGACGCGCTCAGCGCGCTCAGGCACATCCACGAGAAGGAAGTCGATCTCATTTACGTGGATCCGCCCTATGAATCACAGACAGTTCACGATATTTTGAACGCTCTGTCAGCAGAGAAATATGTCACGGATAATACGCTGATCATTGTGGAATCTTCTCTTAATACAGATTTCTCTTATCTTGGCGGCATCGGCCTCGAACTGGTAAGGGAGAAAGACTACAAGGCGAACAGACATCTCTTCATCAGACGTGCTGAAAAGGATTAAACGGCAGCAGAAAGGATTCAGGATGAAACACGCGATCTACCCGGGAAGTTTTGACCCCGTTACCTATGGACACATTGACATTATCAAAAGAGCGGCGGAAATGTTTGATGACCTGACGGTCTGCGTTTTGGACAATAAAGCGAAAACTCCATTGTTTTCTGTAGACGAACGTGTTAAAATGTTACGCAAAGTGTCAGAAAATATTCCGAACGTACGCGTCGATTCCTATTACGGTTTGCTTATGGATTATGCACGTAAAATCGACTGTCATATTGCTGTTCGAGGCCTTCGCGCAGTAACTGATTTTGAGTACGAACTGCAGATCGCCCACGCAAACCGGACGATCTCAGACGGCTGGCTTGATACGATCTTCATCACGAGCAGTATGGAGTTCGCGTACCTCAGTTCCTCTGTCGTAAAGGAAATCGCATCCTTTGGCGGCGACATCAGTCTTTGCGTTCCGCCTTCGATCGAAGAGGAAGTGATCGGCAAAATGAGAGTACTTCATCCGGAATTTTACCAGAATAAATAAGGAGGATTGGAAATATGAGCAGCAAAATCGAGCAGATGATCGACCAGATTGAGGACTTTATTGATTCCTGCAGATATCAGACTTTTTCCAAAACAAATATTATCGTTGACAAGGACGAAATGGATGCCCTTCTCGAAGAACTCCGCGCGAAAACACCGGATGAGATCAGGCATTACCAGCGCATCATCGCCAATAAGGAAGCGATCCTTGACGACGCCAAGAGAAAAGCCGAAGAGATGATCAACGAAGCTACGGCGCATACAAATGAGCTTGTAAACGAGCATGAGATCATGCAGCAGGCTTACGCGCAGGCAAATGAGATCGTCAGAATGGCTACTCAGCAGGCGCAGGATATTCTCGATAAAGCAGTAAGTGAGTCCGACGCGCAGCGCGAAGCGTTCAGACAGTATATGGAAGGAATGCTCGCGGATCTCGAGAAGAGCACGATCAGCGCCCGCAACAACATGACTTCCATTTTCTCCAACTTCCATGATGAAATGTCAGATTATATCGACACTATCGGACAAAACCTCAACGAGATCAGCCCTCAGCCCGAAGAGGATGAGGACTCCGGTCTGATGCAGAACGTGGACGGGGATCCTGAGGACTATCCTGAAGAGGAAGAGGATGATTCCGAATTCGTCAACACTGACATGTTTGAGGGTTAATACTGAAATGGTATTGCGCGGGACATCTTTTCGTTAAGCGGAGAGATGTCCTGTTTTGACGTAATTGGAGCGGTTATGATCGGAAAAAAAGGGTATTACGGTTATATTAAGAGAGGACGGAAGGTCTTTGCTGTCGTTGCCTTCGGGCTGTTAGCGGCGGTACTTGGCATGTATTTCGGCGCACTGCGCTATTTTGGCACCAATAAGAATGTCTTCACGATCCTTGCGGCTTTGAGCTGCATCGGCGTCGGGAAATTCGCGGTGGATCTCGTAATGTTCTTAAGAGCGGGATGCTGCTCTGAGAGCGCCAGGGACGCGATCGAACTGCATATCGGCGAACTGGCCGGGGCTTACGACCTGTTTATGACCAGCTATGACAGGAATTACGCGCTCAGCCATGCGGTGTGCGCCGGAAGATCCGTCTGCGCTTTGACAGAGGATCCAAAATGCGACATTAAGAGCGGGGAAATGCATATCAGGACGATGCTCGAAAATGACGGATTTAAGGGCTATACAGTCAAGATCTTCAAGAATCAGAACAATTACACGCAGCGGCTGGATGAGCTGAACAGACTGCAGGACAGCAAGGAGAGAAAGAGTATTCAGGGCGTTATGGATCTTTTGAAATCTATTTCCCTGTGAGGAAGAGAGCCGATGAGAGAATGGACAGTAAGGAGCGGAGAGAAGGATCAGCGCTTCAACAAATATCTGCAGCGAAGACTCCCCGGCGCACCCTCCTCCTTTCTTTATAAAATGCTCAGGAAAAAGAATATCACACTCAATGGCAAAAAAGCGTCCGGCAGTGAGCTTCTTCTGGAAGGAGATCTGGTGACGCTTTTTCTTTCTGATGAAACGATCGGTAAATTCGGAGGAGAGACCGCTTTAGATGAGAGGAATGAAGAAAGCGGATCCGATCAGGCGCTGCAGGAGTATATCAGGGCATACAGGCAGATCCGCGGGAGGATTGGAGAAGACGGAATTCTCTACGAGGATCCGGATATCCTCATTGTCAGAAAACCTGTAGGAATCCTGTCCCAGAAAGCTTCCGACACAGACCGGACCATGAATGAATGGCTTCTGGGCTACCTTGTTGAGAAGGGCGAAGCGGATGCTTCGACTCTCAGGCGTTTCAAACCGTCCGTCTGCAACAGACTTGACAGAAACACCGGCGGTATACTGATCTGCTCCAAATCTCTTACCGGCGCCAGAAAGACCGCGGAGCTTCTAAGAGACAGGACTTTGCGCAAATACTATCAGGCCGCGGTGCTGGGAACAGTAAAAAAAGGCGGCAGGATCGAAGGATACCTGCACAAAAATGAAGTGACCAATACGGTCAGTTTCACATCGTCAGCGAAAAGAGGCGGCAGCTGGACGAAAACAGTTTATACTCCTCTTATCACGGGAAACAGGTATTCACTTCTGGAAATGGAACTGATCACCGGAAAGACGCATCAGCTGCGCAGCCATCTGGCGCAGATGGGACATCCGATCCTGGGAGATCCCAAATACGGCGATTTGGCAGTAAACGAAAAGATCCGCGGTGAATTCGGGCTCCGGGGGCAGATGTTATGGTGCTGCAGGGTCGAGTTCCCGCGAATGGAAGGAGATTTGGAACAATTGTCCGAAAAGGTGATCGTCTGTGATCCACCCCGCATCTACACAGAGATCGCCGGCGTTATGTGACAGCCGGGCGCTTTTTAAAAACAGTACGGGAGCGACATTTATGCCGACATGGAACTCAAGAGGACTCCGCGGCTCTCTCTTCGAAGATGAGATCAACCGGACCAATGAAAAATATAAGGAACAGAGTCTTGCTCTTATACAGAAAGTGCCTACTCCGATCACGCCGATTAAGATCGACAGTGAGAGCCGGCATATCACGCTTGCCTATTTTGACCAGAAGAGCACTGTCGACTATATAGGCGTGATCCAGGGGATCCCTGTATGTTTTGACGCCAAGGAGTGCAAACAGAAAACATTTGCGCTTCAGAACATCCATCCCCATCAGGTGGAATTCATGAGACTGTTTGAAAAACAGGACGGGATCGCTTTCTTTCTGATCAGTTATACTCAGGAAGGTTTTTATTACTATCTTCCTTTCAGGCACTTCCTGCCTTTCTGGGAAAGGGCTCAGTCTGGCGGAAGAAAAAGCTTCAGAATGGATGAACTGGACATGAACTGGGTGCTGCCCCGCAAACATGGTATTCTGGTGCCGTATCTGGAGATGATAAATCGGGACCTCGCGGAGAGGGACAGCGACACGTGA
The DNA here is from genome assembly GCA_902794825.1 of uncultured Lachnospiraceae bacterium. GTDB lineage: Bacteria > Bacillota > Clostridia > Lachnospirales > Lachnospiraceae > CAG-791. The sequence goes on along the minus strand of CADBIU010000012.1, from coordinate 16,115 downwards.
ATTTGACAGTCTGAGCATATTTTAGTATACTTCCAATAATTTCACATGTTACCGAATTAGCACTGTAACATAATAAAGCGAAGGAGATCCCATGAATTACGCCAACAGAAAAGCGCAGCAGCTGCTGCATACTCCCGAAGGGGTAAGAGACTGCTACGGCAGAGAGAATACTGCCAGAAGCAGAACGATCGAAAAGATCGCTGAACAGATTCATCTGTACGGATACAAGGATCTTCAGACTCCTTCTTTTGAATATTTCGACGTGTTCTCCAATGAGATAGGTACGACTTCCTCCAGGGAACTGTATAAGTTTTTTGACAAAGAGGGCAACACACTGGTACTGAGGCCTGACTTCACGCCTTCCGTGGCAAGATGCGCCGCCAAATACTTTATGGATGAAAAGCGTCCCCTTCGTTTCTGTTATCAGGGAAGCGCTTTCTCGAATACATCTGACCTGCAGGGAAAACGCAAGGAAACATTCCAGATGGGCGCCGAACTTATGAACGACGCCAGCGCTCAGGCGGACGGGGAAATGATCGCCATGCTGATCGAGAGCCTTCTTTCAGCGGGTCTTGAAGAGTTCCAGATCAGTGTCGGAAATGTCGAGTATTTCAAAGGAATCTGTGAGTATCTGGGAATGGACGGCGAAGTTGAGACGGCCCTCAGAGATGAGATATCCGGGAAAAATTACTTTGCCGCTGAAGATCTGTTAAAGAGCGAGGGATACAAAAAGGAGGAGCGCGATCTGTTCCTTCGTTTCCGCGATTTTATGGAGACGGCAGAGGACCTTGAAAAAGCCTGGGAATCGGCCCCCAATGAGCGCGCCGGCAGAGCTGTGAAGCGGCTGATCGATGTCTTTGATGTTGTGGACGCGTATGGCCTTTCAAGATATATCAGCTTCGATCTCTCCCTGCTTAGCAAATACCGTTACTACACAGGAATCATTTTCAAAGGCTATACATACGGGACCGGCGAGCCTGTCGCATCCGGTGGAAGATATGACCAGCTCCTTAGCTGTTTTGGCAAAACAGCGCCGGCCATAGGATGCATGATCTCCATCGATACACTCATGGAGGCGATGTACAGGCAGCATATCGCGGACGACGAGGAGCCCGAAATTCAGAAGATTTATTACAATGATTCAAACTACCGGGAAGCCCTCAAAACCGCCCGTATGAGCCGTATGGCGGGCTTCAGGACGGTTCTGCTGCCGGAATGCGCAGAGGAGTGAAGAGCGAACGGAGGACAGCGTGAACGATTATATAACAATTGCCCTTACAAAGGGACGCCTTGCGGATCAGACAATGAAGCTTCTTGGAGAAGCCGGATATTACTGTGAAGAGCTTAAAGATAAGAGTTCCCGTAAGCTGATTTTTGTCAACGAGGAACAAAGGCTGAGATTTTTCCTGGCAAAAGGGCCGGATGTTCCTACATATGTGGAATACGGCGCGGCGGATATCGGCGTTGTCGGCTCGGACATCATAATGGAAGAGAACCGGCGGGTATACGAAGTACTTGATCTGGGATTCGGAAAGTGCAGGATGTGTGTCTGCGGACCGGAAGAAGCCCGGGAACTGCTGCGGCATCACGAAATGATACGGGTGACTTCCAAATATCCTAACATCGCAAGGGAACATTTTTACAACAGGAAACATCAGACAGTGGAGATCATTAAACTGAACGGCTCCGTAGAACTTGGACCGATCGTGGATCTGGGCGATGTGATCGTCGATATCGTTGAGACCGGATCTACGCTGAGGGAGAACGGCCTTGCAGTTCTCGAGGAGGTGTGCCCTGTCTCTGCGAGAATGATCGTCAATCAGGTCTCCATGCAGATGAAGACGCGCAGGATCAGAGAGATCATGGCGAATGTGCGGGACTGCCTCGAGTGACCGGGCATGCAGAAAGGATGAAGTGCTCAGATGAGAATAGTAAAACTCGATGAAAATACAAAATCACAGGCGCTTGCAAAGCTGATCGGCCGGGCTGCGTCAGGATACGGGGACTATGAGAAGACTGTACAGAGTATAATCGCGGATGTACGCGATTCGGGCGACGGCGCAGTCATCGCATATGAGAAAAAGTTTGACCGCTGCGATCTGACTTCCGAAACCCTCAGGGTATCGGAGCAGGAGATAGCCGAGGCTTACAAGGCGCTGGATCCGGGCCTTGTAGATGTGATGAAGAAAGCTGCGGAGAATATCCGGGTATACCATGAGAAGCAGAAGCGCTCAAGCTGGATCACTACAAGAGAAGACGGCGTGATTCTCGGACAGAAAGTGACGCCTATAGAGGTCTCCGGCTGCTATGTACCGGGAGGGCGCGCAGTGTATCCGTCGAGCGTTCTTATGAACATTGTCCCTGCGAAAGTGGCGGGAGTTGAAAAGATCATAATGTGCACACCGCCGGGACCGGACGGCAAGGCGGCCGCAGGCACAGTTGTCGCGGCTGATATAGCGGGTGCCGATGAGATCTACAAGGTCGGCGGAGCGCAGGCTATTGCCGCAATGGCGTATGGTACTGAGACGATCCCGAAGGTGGACAAGATCACGGGGCCCGGCAATATTTTTGTTGCTCTGGCAAAAAAAGCCTGCTTTGGCGTTACAGGAATAGATTCTGTGGCAGGACCCAGCGAGATCCTGATCATCGCAGACCACACTGCAAATCCCAGATACGTTGCCGCGGATCTTCTGTCCCAGGCGGAGCATGATCCGATGGCCAGCGCGATCCTTCTTACAACCGATGAAAATGTCGCGGCGGCTGTTTCCGAAGAGATCGACGGCTTTTTAAAGACGCTTTCAAGGGCGGAGATCATAAAAAAATCTCTTGATGACTACGGTTTCATATTTGTCGGCGATACGATGCGGGATCTGGTTGAAGCCGCTAATACTATCGCGTCCGAGCACCTTGAGATCATCACAGAGAACCCCTACGAGGTCATGACGAAGATCCGCAACGCGGGCGCGATATTCCTCGGCAGCTATTCTTCGGAGCCTCTTGGCGACTACTTCGCGGGGCCCAACCACATCCTGCCTACAAACGGCACGGCGAGATTCTTCTCACCTCTTGGAGTGGACGATTTCGTCAAGAAGAGCAGTATCATTTCTTACTCAAAGGATGCTCTTCGGGCTGTTCATAAAGATATTGAACTTTTTGCTCTCAGCGAAGGGCTCACGGCGCACGCCAAATCCATCGCTGTCCGTTTCGAAGAGGAGGAGTGATCATGGACAAGAGAAAAGCATGTGTCAGCAGGAAAACCGGCGAGACGGACATCTCCATGAAGTTCTGCGTCGATGGCAGCGGAAAGTCGGATATTTCAACCGGGATCGGATTCTTCGACCATATGATGGACGCCTTTACAAGGCACGGCCTGTTTGATATGCAGCTCAAAGCGGAAGGAGATCTTAATGTGGACGGCCATCACACTGTGGAAGACACAGGGATCGTATTGGGACAGGCGATCAGAGAGGCCGTGGGCGACAAAAAGGGTATCAGAAGATACGGCTTTTTTGTTCTTCCCATGGATGAAGCCCTGATCCTGTGCGCGGTTGACCTGTGCGGGAGGCCGTATTTTGTCATGGAGGGAGAGATGTTCAATGCGCCAATGGTCGGAGATTTCGACACAGAACTGGTGCGGGAGTTTTTCTACTCCGTATCCTACAGCGCCGCTATGAACCTTCATTTCAGGATCCTTTCCGGCACAAACGCCCACCATATCATCGAGGGAATGTTCAAGTGCTTCTCCAAGGCGCTTGATATGGCAACGCAGAAAGAGGAACGGATAACAGACGTTCTGAGCACCAAGGGGAGTCTCTGAACCCCGCAGAGGATAATAATGGATACACAGTTTAAGAAGCTGATCCCCAGCATTTATTTGAATAAAGGGAAGGCGGTCAGAGGCCTCATCGATCCCGATGTAGTCAGTGAAGATCCCACGGCGCTCGCAGCCGCGTATGATAATGGTTTTACGGACGCGTTGATGATCTTTGACCTCTCTGATTCGGACAGTGAGCAGGAACTTCACAACGATATAATCAGGGAAATCTGCGCGACGGTGCGGATCCCCGTGATCGCCGCGGGACGGGTCAGAAGAATGGAGGATATCAAGAAGTTTCTCTACGCGGGCTGTGCCATGGCGTGCCTGAATCTCTCCAAAGATTCAAATGCGCAGATCGCGCAGGAAGTGGCGGACAAATTCGGCTCTGACAAAATAGCGTGCTGCTTCTCTTCACCGGATCAGATCACAAGAAACAAAGACCTTATTGACGGAAACGTCTGCTGCCTGATCTATGTGGGAAGCGAGCCTCTCGAAGGGCTGAACGGAATTGGGACAGATCTGCCCGTGATCGCTCAGATCACAGAGAAAGACTGCGTGAGGGAGACGCTCTTACATGATGGGATCCATGGCGTTACCGGAAACGGCGTAAATAAGAGAACCGGAAAACTTCAGTTTGTAAGAAATAAACTGGTATCATCGGGGATCCCCGTAAAGATCCGCACTGCAGCGTATGCGTGGGGAGACTTCAAGCTCGGCCCTGACGGGCTTTTACCGGTGGTAGTTCAGGAAGCCTCGACGGATCAGGTACTCATGGTGGCTTATATGAACGAGGAGGCCTATAACCTGACTGTTGCCACGGGAAAGATGACTTACTGGTCAAGAAGCAGGAAAGAAATCTGGGTCAAAGGCCTTACCAGCGGTCATTTCCAGTATGTGCATTCCCTGACTGCTGACTGCGATATGGATACCCTGCTTGCGAAAGTTGAACAGATAGGCGCAGCCTGCCATACAGGCAGTCACTCCTGCTTTTTCAATAAGGTTCTCACTGAAGAAGGAAAAGAGGAGTTCAATCCGCAGACAGTTCTCTTAAGAGACTATCAGACGATCCTGGACAGAAGGGATCATCCCAAAAAGGGATCTTATACCAACTACCTTTTCGACAAGGGACTTGACAAAATGCTCAAGAAGCTCGGGGAAGAGGCGACAGAGATCGTGATCGCGGCCAAGAATCCCAATCCCAATGAGATCGTTTACGAGATCTCCGATTATCTCTACCATCTGATGGTGGTCATGGCGGAGAAAGGGATCACATGGGAGGATGTGGCCGGAGAACTGGCCCGAAGGCAGAAAAAAGAGGACTGACCTGCAGTTTATTGTAAAAGCACAGGAAAATTTTGAAAATTCAGATAAAGGGCGAAAAATTGTCACGATTCATTCTTGACAGGCTTTCGCCCTTCTGCTATGTTAATTGAGTATGCCGCATGATGAGGCTTTTTATGTGCTGCGCTGTATGGTACTGCAGGAACAGCAGCACGGAAAGCGCCCTCAAAAGAGGGACGCCGTAATCAGCGAGTTTTTATAAGAAGGAGGTACCAGAATGTACGCAATTATCGCAACAGGTGGCAAGCAGTACAAAGTTTCCGAGGGAGATATCATCGATATCGAGAAGATCGAGGGCGAGAGCGGAACAGAAGTTACTTTTGACAAGGTAATCTGCATCGGCGGAGACGCTATGAAGGTTGGCGAAGATGTCGCATCCGCAACTGTCACAGGAACTGTTATGGATCAGGGCAAGGGCAAGAAGGTTGTAGTTTATCACTACAAGAGAAAGACCGGCTATCACAAGAAGAACGGTCACAGACAGCTCTACACCCGCGTTAAGATCGACAAGATCAACGGCTGATCGAAAGACATTCCTATGATACAGGTTATAATCACAAGGCAGAACGGGAATTACAAATCCTTTATCTGCAGCGGACATGCGGATTTTCAGCCCGATAGAGGCTTTGGAAGATTTTTGAGACCGCAGGGCGATGTGGTGTGCGCGGGAGTATCCGCCATAGTCATCAACACTGTCAATTGTCTGCATGATCTTCTTCACGAGGATATCGGATGTGATTATGACAGTGAGGAAGGCGGTCTTATCACTTGCGCCTTCCGCAGTATTCCGACCCATGAAGCATCACTTCTCATCGACTCCATGATCCACGGACTTGAATGGATCAGGAGTGAATACGGTGAGAGATATCTGAAATTCGAAATCGAGGAGGTATAGACATGTTAAATTTGAACCTTCAGTTCTTTGCCCATAAAAAGGGAATGGGATCCACCAAGAACGGTCGTGATTCCAACGCTAAGAGACTTGGCGCCAAAAAGGCTGACGGCCAGTTTGTCAAGGCCGGCAACATTCTTTACAGACAGCGCGGCACAAGCATTCATCCCGGCCTTAATGTAGGCATCGGCGGTGACGACACTCTGTATGCTCTGACCGACGGAATCCTTCGCTTTGAGCGCGTAGGTAAGGACAAGAAGAGAGCTTCTGTCCATCCCGTAGAGGCTCAGCAGTAATCACTGCAGGGAATACCGATGATTGTAAGGACTTCAGGCAGGCGCAAGGCACTGTCTGAAGTCTTTTGCGCATATTACTGATATGTGGTAAACACCAGGAGATAATAACAGGATGTTTATAGATAAAGCAAAGATCGTCGTGAGCAGCGGCAAAGGCGGAGACGGACACGTCTCATTCAGAAGAGAGAAATACGTGCCTGCGGGAGGTCCTGACGGCGGCGACGGCGGCGACGGAGGCAGCGTAATATTTGAAGTGGACGAGGGACTCAATACTTTGGTCGATTTCCGCCACAATAGAAAATATCAGGCTGAGCACGGAGAAGACGGAAAAAAACGCAGATGCACCGGCAAAACGGGCCGGGATCTGATCATTAAGGTTCCGGAGGGAACGATCATCCGGGAAGCGGCCAGCGGAAAGATCATAGCGGATATGTCCGGAGAAAAGAAAAGATATCTGATCCTTAAAGGCGGCAAGGGCGGAAACGGAAATATGCATTACGCCACGTCCACAATGCAGGCGCCTAAATACGCTCAGCCCGGACAGCCTTCAAGAACGCTTGAACTGCGTCTTGAACTCAAGGTCATCGCGGATGTGGGCCTGGTAGGATTCCCCAATGTCGGCAAATCCACGCTTTTGTCGAGGGCGAGCAACGCTAAGCCCAGGATCGCCAATTATCACTTCACAACATTGACCCCGATCCTCGGCGTTGTGGATCTTGATAATGCGAGGGGCTTTGTGATGGCAGATATCCCGGGCCTCATCGAAGGCGCTGCGGACGGAGCGGGACTCGGACATGAATTCCTTGCCCATATCGAAAGGACCAAGCTTCTAGTACACGTAGTTGACGCTGCGGGCTCCGAAGGGAGAGATCCTGTAGAGGATATAAAGGCGATCAATAAGGAACTGGCATCTTATGAAGAAGAGATAGGAAATAAGAAACAGATATTGGCCGCGAACAAGTGCGATCTCCTGCCGGAGGATTCAGACGCGCTTGACAGGATCAGAGAGTATTGCGCTGAGCTCGGCGTGGAAGTGTTTCCGATCAGTGCCGCTACAGGTGAGGGCGTTAGAGAACTGCTGTATCATGTGAGCGGAATCCTTGCGCAGATGCCGAACGAAACGACAGTGTTTGAACAGGAATATGATCCTGAAGAGATGCTTCAGATTGATGCTTCCGAACCCTTTACGGTTTCATATGACGAGAAAGAAAAGGAATACGTCATTGAGGGACCCAGGATCGAGAGAATGCTCGGGTATACGAATCTTGAGACGGAGAAGGGATTCATTTTCTTCCAGAAGTTCCTTCAGGAAAACAAGATCATTGACAGACTAAAGGAACTTGGCTGTAAGGAAGGCGACACTGTACGCCTTTACGGTCACAGGTTCGACTATTATGATTGATTTAAAAGGAGACAAAATGCTTACCAGTAAACAGAGATCGTTTCTGATCGGACTTTCCAATCAGCTCGATCCGGTTGTTCAGATCGGTAAAAACGGAGTCAGTCCGGAAACTGTGGTTTCTACAGAGGAAGCTTTTAATACGAGAGAGCTTTTAAAGGGCGCTGTTATGAAAATGGCCCCCGTTGATCCGAGGGAAGCCGCCGAGACACTCGCCGGACGTACACGTTCACAGGTTGTGATGGTCATCGGAAGAAAATTCGTGCTCTACAAGCCTTTTAAGGAAAACCCTAAGATCGTTCTTCCCAAGTGAAGGAGGAATCATGAGTGAACAGACTAAAAAAGCGGAGAGGATAGGTGTTCTCGGCGGAACTTTCGATCCTATTCATCTTGGACACCTGATCATAGCGGAACAGGCCAGGGACCAGTACAGTCTTGACAAGGTGCTGCTCATTCCCTCCGGCCATTCCTATTTTAAGGACAACCGGAGCAAAAAAGTGCAGCCGGCGCAGGTCAGGCTTGAGATGACAAAGATCGCTGCCGGAGATTACGGCCCGTTCGATGTGTCTGATATTGAAGTGAACAGACCCGGTAATACATACAGCTTTGAGACACTCGAAGAGCTGAAAGCGCAATATCCCGAATCGGAACTCTTTTTCATCGTCGGTGCCGATACTATATGCTCCATGAGAACGTGGAAGGAGCCGAAAAGGATTTTCGATGTCTGCACTGTTCTCGCGGCGATGAGAGAGGATCAGGTGGATCCGGACAGTTTTAAAAAAGAGTCGCTGGCGCTTGGAAGAGATTTCGGCGCGAGAATACTGCCTGTAGAGATACCGAATATCGGAATCTCTTCAACTAAGATCCGCGAGAGAGCGTCTTTAGGAAAATCTATTCATTATCTCGTGCCTGATGCCCTGGAAAGTTATATAATAGAAACCGGGATATACAAATGAGATTCGAAACTGCAAGTTCGGATATGAAGGAGCGGACCCTTGAACAAAAAAGAGCGCATTAATCTAATCAGAGAACTGGAGTCGGAACTCGCTTACGGACGCTTCGTTCATACGATGAATGTTGCGAGCACCGCGGCGAGCCTTGCCATGTGCTACGGTTTTGATGTGGATAAAGCGGAAACAGCGGGGCTCCTGCATGACTGTGCAAAGTGTATGAATCTCGGTAAAATGCTCAAGATCTGTGAAAAAGCCGGGCTGGAACTCTCTGATATAGAGAAGAACAGCGGATCGCTGCTTCACTCCAAGGCCGGAGCTGAACTGGCTCAGTCCAGATACGGGGTGAAAGATGAGGATATTCTTAACGCGATCAGATATCATACGACCGGAAGGCCGGGCATGAGTCTGCTGGAAAAGATCATTTTTACGGCGGACTATATTGAACCGGGCAGGGATTCCGCTCCCAATCTTCCTGTTGTAAGAAAACTTGCATTCGAGAGCATCGACGACTGTGTTCTTCAGATCCTGAGAGATACTCTCAGTTATCTGGGCACGACAGGAGCGGAAGTGGATCCCATGACACAGAAAACCTATGAGTATTACAGAAGATGTGATGAAGAGAGGAAATTCTATGAGTGAAATGGCTAATACCAAAGAGAGATCCGGAGAACTGGCACGCATTGCGATCGCGGCGCTTGAAGAGAAAAAAGCGACAGATATCCGGGTTATCGACATCAGTGAAGTATCTGTTCTCGCAGATTATTTCATTATCGCAAACGGTTCAAGCCGTCCCCAGATCCAGGCTTTGTCTGATGAAGTGAGCGAGAAAATGGAAAAGGCCGGTGCTGTTCTCAAACAGGTGGAAGGATATGATCATGCGAAATGGATCCTTCTCGATTTCGGCGATGTGATCGTTCATATCTTCAATCAGGAAGACCGCCTTCTCTATGATCTTGAAAGAATCTGGAGAGACGGCAAACAGATAGACCCTGATCATCTGTGATATCCTTTCGCACCGGAATGATCCAAAGAATAATTGAATAAAATAATTGAATAAAATGAGTATAAAAAGAAAGAGGCTGCGAAGAAATGAAGGGAATAACCCCTTCCTATCTTCACAGCCTCTCGCTCTTTCCTGTTACATTGTCCTGAAAACTCCGAAGACCTTTCCGAGGATCACGCAGTTCTCTACTATGATCGGATCCATCGAGTCGTTCTCGGGCTGCAGCCGGATATGACCATTCTCTTTGTAGAAAGTCTTAACAGTTGCTCCGTCTTCAATAAGAGCAACAACAATCTCACCATTTCTTGCTGTATTGCATGAATTGATAAAGACCAGATCCCCGTCAAGGATGCCGGCGTTGATCATGGATTCTCCCCGAACTCTCAGAGCAAAAGATTCACCGGGCGGAAGAATATCCGCCGGTACAGGGAAATAATTCTCAATATTCTCCTGCGCGAGGATCGGCTGTCCTGCCGCCACATTACCTACCACTGGCAGGGACGCCATCTCTGTGCGGACCATCTGAAAACTGTCGTCGCAAATCTCAATCGCCCTGGGTTTAGTGGGATCTCTGCGAATAAATCCGTTTCTCTCCAGGGTTGATAGATGAGAATGTACAGAAGAAGTGGATTTGAGTCCTACCTTCTCACAGATCTCGCGAACAGTGGGAGGATATCCCTTGGACAGGATCTCATCCTTGAGATAATCCAGAATTTCCTGCTGCTTCTTGGAAATCTTAGCGGGCATTGATATGACCTCCTGGTTTCTATGATTAAATTGATATTTGATCTATCTGCTTTGATTATACAATCAAAGCCATGAAAAAGCAAACATATATTCAGAAAATCTGTTCGATTTTTCTTGACATCAGAATGAATGTTCGATAGAATGTAGTCATGCAAACATAGGTTCGTGGCAATTATGTATCAATGAGGTGATATACAATGAGTAAGTCATATTCCGGTATCGATTTGATAGCATGTGTACAGGGAAATACAGTAAGAACCGCTGAATCATACGAATTCTTTGAAAGATCCAATGTGGAACGCAGCTCATGCGTAGTATATAATTTTAAGGCGAAGGAAAACGCACCCCGAGCGGACGCAGATGATTCAGCCAGAAGGAGAACTGTTTCGAGAAAGAAAGCTTCAAGAAGAAGAGCAAGGAAAGTGCAGCTTCTGCGCACAGCTCTCGCCGCATTCATTATTATGAGCGTGATTTTTTGCGCGGGAGGGATAGCATCAAGGGCTAAGAGTAAAGATGTTCCGGAGGCCTACAAGTATTACGATACGATCACAGTGGATTATCAGGAAAACCTGCTGGATATCGTGCAGAGATATGATGACCGTAATTTTTATAAGACACAGAACGATTATCTGGAGGAACTGTGCAGGATCAATAATCTGAAATACGATAAATCCTCCTATCCCGTTGTCACTCCCGGAACACACCTTGTTGTTCCTTATTATTCTACGGAATTGAAGTAGGAGTTGTTTATGGTAGTAGATTTGATCACAGGTTTCCTTGGAGCCGGTAAGACAACGTTCATCCGCACTTATGCGAAGTATTTTATGAATAAGGGGAACAGAATCTGCATTCTTGAAAATGATTACGGGGCAGTAAATGTAGACGTCATGTTCCTGCAGGATCTGATCGGCGACCAATGTGAACTTGAAATGGTCATCGGAGGCGACGGCTATGAGGCACACAGAAGGAGATTTAAGACGAAACTGATCTCGATGGCCATGATGGGGTATGACAGGGGCCTTATTGAGCCGTCCGGAGTTTTTGATACAGATGAATTCTTCGATGTGCTGAGAGAGGAACCATTGGACCGCTGGTATGTTCCGGGAAATGTGATATCAATTGTCAGCGCGCGACAGGAAATGCCGCTTTCTGCTGAAGCCCGGTATCTTTTGGCGTCCCAGATCGCGAACGCCGGATGTGTGGTACTCAGCAGAACACAGACAGTTTCTGAACAGGAGATCAGGGATACGGTCGGTCTCATGAATGAAGTGATGAAAGAGTTTCATTGCTCCAGGATATTTGGCGATGATGTGATAGTAAAGAATTGGGAACTCTTTGATGAATGTGATTTTGAGAAGATAAGCACCTGCGGCTATCGCATTGAAGACCATATCAAATATCAGGTTGAGCAGGATAATGGTTACAGATCTCTGTTTTACTTCTATGTTAAAATGGGAGGACAGGAAATAAGGGAAACCGCGGAGAAAATCTTTAGTGACACTGCATTTGGAAATGTACACAGGATCAAAGGCTTTGTTGAGACTCAGACAGGGCGCTTTATACAGATCAACGCTGTTCCCGGCCGAATAGTGATCGAGGAGCGGGATAGGGGACAAAATGCTCTGATCGTTATAGGAGAAAATCTTAATAGAGAACTGATCGACAAGTGCTTTGTTAAGAAGGCAAAATATCACGGTGTACTGTAAATCAATCGCCGCCTGTTATATACAAAATAGAAAAATTGCCCGGCAGCCTGAGGCTGCCGGGCAATTTCTTCATTTTTCATTTCTATATCCGCGTATTCATTTTTCATTCTGGCAGAACGGATCTTATCCATCAAAGTCTCGCATCTGAGTTCTATATATGCGTCCTGATCCATCCGGCCTCTGATCTCTATATCAATAATGCGTGTAAACTCGGTTACATTCAGCCGGTGGTCACGCAGAAAGATTTCCCATACAGTGCGTCCGTCGTGACCTTTGCGGATGGAAACTTCGACATCGTTTCTGTCTGCATAGCTCATAACATCAAACATAAATCTTGTTTTTTTCCTCATTCTTTCATTGTTGAGCGGTTGTTCCGCTGTTCTGTTTACAATGCGGATTCTATCTGAATTGCCGAAGAAATAAAACTGGATATTTTGACAAGGTTTAGGTCTTTTTCGTATATAATACTCCGGTCCGGGTGCAGTAATACTAAATATTTCCCAAAAATAATCAATTTAATTCATAATATTTAAAATATTAAAAATAATATTACATAAATATTAAAAAATGCTTGCAATATCTATCACAATGTTGTAACATAACAATTGCCAAACAACTTTGTGATGATATCTGTGAGAGAACGTATTTGTAATTCACTCCTTATATTGTCGCATGCAACTATTATGCCGATTGATTTATAAGGAGAAAAAAGATGAAACGAGTACGTCTGTTTGCGATGCTTCTCACAACTGCGATTTTTATGTCCACGATTCCTGTAACGGGAGTCAGCGCAGCTCAAAAGGTATCTGAAACTGAATCAGTAATAACCAGAGAGGAAGCCCTCGGTTCTGCACAGGCCGCCGTACAGCTGGGCTGGGTAAAGAAGGGCAATAACTGGTATTATTTAACCCAAAAGGGTTATCATACCGGATGGGCTAAAATCAATAATCTGTTCTATTACTTTAATAAAGACGGCGTAATGCAGACCGGATTTATAAAAGACGCCGGTAAGTGGTATTTCTGCACTACAGACGGTCATATGAAGGTCGGCTGGCAGAAGATCAACGGAACATGGTATTTCTTCGACCTGATTCGCGGATACATGAAGACGGGCTGGGTTTATTCAAATGGAGCCTGGTTCTATATGGATAAGAGTGGTGCCATGGCGACCGGATGGAGGAAAGTAGACGGCAAATGGTACTATTTGGGTGAAGACGGTGTTATGTATACCGGACCTAGCGTATATCAGATAGATGGAGTTTACTATTTCTTCGAGAACTCCGGAGCCCTTACATCAAAGACAGGATTTCAGGTTACTAATAAGGGAAATACTTTCTATACGAATAAAGACGGTACTGTTGTGACCAATAAGGAGATTGGCGGAAAAGTCATAAATTCTGAAGGCGTAGCTGTAAGAAAAGTTGATGATGCAATGGACCAGAAGGCACAGTGGTACGATAGCGATACACAATATCTTGTTCTCGCCGACCTGTCTGAGCATGCACTCAGAGTTTATCAGGGAAAGAAAGGCGAATGGAACAGGATCAAGGGAGACTGGGAGTTTTCGTGCGGAGCTCCCGCGACAAGAACGCCTTGCGGACAGTTCAAACTCTGCTGGAAAGTACAGAATGACTACGGATGGAAGACGTTCGAAAAATGCAAAGCCGCATATGTCTACTGGACAACTGCCGGATTTATGCTTCATACGATTCTTTATGATAAGTATAGTTATGGAGATCCGGAAGATGCGGATATCGCAGATGACAGACTCGGAATGAATATTTCCATGAGCTGCATCCGCCTTGCGCTCGAAAACGCACGCTGGATTTACACAAACATACCACATGGTACCAAGTTGGTTGTTTATGAGTGAGAAATCACAAAGTTGAAAAGGCAGAAAAAGACTCCGGCGACGGCCGGAGTCTTTTTCATATAATTAATAACGCTTTTTGGTATTGAAATGTTATACTTATCTCTGTCCAGTCAGGGCAAAAAACAAATGATCATGGAGGAAATCGATAAATGCGGTTTGTAATACAATGCGTTGATAATGCTGAAGTTGAGATCAATGGCAGCGTGGTTGGAAAGATAGGCAAAGGCTATCTTGTCCTTGCAGGAATCGGTGAGAGCGACACATGTGATACCGCAGACCGCATGATTGAAAAAATGCTTAAGCTGCGGATATTCGAGGATGAGAACGGAAAAACAAATCTTAGTCTTGCAGCAGTCGGAGGAGAGATCCTGCTAGTCTCCCAGTTCACGCTGTATGCAGACTGTCGTAAAGGAAACCGCCCTTCCTTTATAAAAGCAGGTTCACCTCAGCACGCGGAAGAACTCTATAACTATCTGGTCACCAAATGCGAACAGTTGACCGGTAAAAAGCCTCAGACCGGAGAATTCGGCGCTCTTATGAAAGTCCGCCTTACAAATAATGGTCCTTTTACTATGCTTATGGATTCGGAAGAACTGGGGTATTGAGAGAGGAATAAGATCAATGAAATACGATTTTGAATCAATAATGAACAGGCACGGCTTAGATGCGATCGCTGTAGATGCGCTCGGGACCGGAAACAGATCTTTTATACCAGATAAACCGGAGGAAGGATTTGATGTTATTCCTATGTGGGTTGCTGATATGAACTTTCCTACATGTCCTTCGATCCCGAAGGCGATGATCGAAAGAGCAGAGCATCCGGCCTATGGATATTTTGACATCAGAAAAGAGTATTACGATGAGATCATAAAGTGGCATGAGAGCAGAAACTGCGTAAACGGACTGACTGCGGAATGCATAGGCTATGAAAACGGAGTGCTTGGCGGCGTGCTCTCAGCTCTGGGAGTATTCTGTTCTAAAGGCGATAATGTTCTTCTGCACTCGCCTACATATATCGGGTTTACAAACAGTCTGCAGAACAGCGGATATAATATCGTCCACTCCCCTCTGAAAAAGGATGCGCGTGGTATCTGGCGCATGGATTTTGAAGATATGGAGGAAAAGATCAGGAGCCGCCGTATCCATGCCGCGATATTCTGCTCGCCTCACAATCCCTGCGGCAGAGTATGGACCAGGGAAGAAATATTTGCATTTACCGAGCTGTGCCGCAAATATGATGTAAAGATCGTATCTGATGAGATATGGTCTGATATGATCCTTTTCGGAAACAGACATATTCCTACGCAGTCTGTGTCTGAAGACGCAAGAAACAGGACGGTGGCGCTCTATGCTCCTTCAAAGACATTCAATCTTGCCGGGCTCGTAGGCTCATATCATATTATCTATAATCCGGCAATACGCGACCGGGTCCGCAAGGAGAGCTCGCTGTCCCATTACAATAACATCAATATTATGTCAATGTACGCGCTGATCGGCGCATATTCACCGGAAGGGTACGCCTGGGTCGATGAACTCTTAAAGGTACTCGGCCAAAATATTGAATACGCTTGCAGTTTTATTGAGGATCGTCTACCGGGTGTGGAAGTTTCAAAGCCTGAAGGAACATACATGCTCTTCGCAGATTGTTCGCAGTACTGTGCGAGGACAGGAAAGAGTCTCGACGATGTGCTGAATGCTGCGTGGAAAGTCGGCGTTGCAATACAGGACGGACGTCCGTTCCACGGAGACTGCCACACGAGGATCAATCTGGCCCTGCCGCTTTCCAGAGTTAAAGAAGCTTTTGACAGGCTTGAGACTTACGTGTTTGTTGATTGATATCAGATCTTTCAGATATGTAAGAAAAGGTATCGGAATTTGAGTCACAATTCACGATAAAGTGGTTGCTGCTAAACTAATTGTTGTCCGGCAGATTAAACGGTGCACTATTCATCAGATTATTTCAGGCAGCGTAGCTATTCAATGAAGATTGCACGGCGAATTATCAGATGTTAAAACGGCACGTTGTTTTCAGCAAATGAAAACTCCCGCAAATTAATTGCGGGAGACTGATCATCCGATCGTGCTGTC
>CADBIU010000011.1 GCA_902794825.1 uncultured Lachnospiraceae bacterium | reverse complement strand
GTCTCCACGTAGCATCCCACCGCGATGACTACCGCGTCGGGGTTTCTCTTTTTTGCCTTGTGGATCATCTGGCGGCTCTTTCTGTCGGCGATGTTGGTGACGGTACAAGTGTTGATCACATAAACTTCCGCCTCTTCCTCAAAAGGGACGGAAATATACCCGTGTTCCTCCATTTTTTGCCGCATTATGTCCAATTCGTAACTGTTTACTTTACACCCGAGATTGTGAAATGCTACACGTTTCAAGCTTCTTCCTCTTCCAAATTGTATTTATACGACATTGACTTTTCACCGACCAGAATTTACTATAAAACTAACGCAAAGGAATTTTGTAAGGAGGCAAACACCTATGAAAACAGTAATGATCTCATTAAATTCTATCGATAAAGTTAAGTCCTTCGTCAATGATATTTCCCGTTTTGACTATGACTTCGACCTGGTATCCGGCCGTTATGTTATTGACGCCAAGTCCATCATGGGCATCTTTTCCCTGGATCTGAGCAAGCCCATCGAGCTCAACATTCACGCCGAGGAGGGCTCTGACGCGGTTCTCGAGACCCTTAAGCCCTATATCGTCTGATCAGCTTATAAGATGAAAGCCCCGAAGCCTTACCGGTTTCGGGGCTTTTTCTCGTGTTTTTGTCAGATCTGCAGTTCTCCGTCTCTTTGTTTGACGATCCTTGTCTCGTCCTTGCCCACGATCATGATCTCATCTGTGGCGATCGCCCGCTCCACCATCTCGTCGATCTTCTCGTCGAGGTTTCTCTCGTGGCGCTTGATGACGTCAAGACGCGGCTTTGTCACGGGGTGCTTAGCCACAAAGATCGTGCAGCAGTCCTCGTAAGGGAGAATGGACGTCTCAAACGTGCCGATCTTCTTGGAGACCTTGACGATCTCCTCCTTATCAAAACCGATCAGCGGCCTGAAAACGGGTAGTGTGCACACTTCGTTGGTGACGCCCAGCGCCGTCATAGTCTGGGAAGCGACCTGGCCGATGCTCTCGCCCGTGATAAGGGCCAGGCACTCCGACTCCTTTGCGAGTCTCTCCGCGATGCGCATCATGAACCTGCGCATGATAATGGTGAGCTCATCGTGCGGGCACTTCTCATAGATG
The DNA here is from genome assembly GCA_902794825.1 of uncultured Lachnospiraceae bacterium. GTDB lineage: Bacteria > Bacillota > Clostridia > Lachnospirales > Lachnospiraceae > CAG-791. The sequence continues at coordinate 35,042 of CADBIU010000011.1, read as the reverse complement.
TAGAGCTGAATCTCCGTGAAGTTGATGTTGTGCAGCCAGATCGGACCCGTGTAGGCAGCTACCTGGCTTGCCAGGTCGACGACCTTCTGCAGCGCTCTCTCACTTGTATAAGGCGGCGCGTTAAAATATACCGCGTCCAGTTTCACGCCCCTCTTGGCGATCATGTAGCCCGCCACTGGTGAATCGATTCCGCCGGAGAGAAGGAGCATGGCCTTTCCGCCGACGCCGACAGGAAGTCCGCCCGGTCCGGGGATGATCGTCGAGTAGATGTATATTTTCTCCCTGATCTCCACATGGAGCATGATCTCGGGCTTATGTACGTCCACCGTGAGGTTGGGGCAGGCGTCTAGAACAGCCTCTCCCAGCTCCTCGTTGACCTTCATGGAGTCGAGAGGATATTCCTTGTTCAGCCTTCTGGCGTGGACCTTGAAAGTCGCCTCCCTCTCAGGGTACTCCTCCTTCATGAAGTCTGCCGCCGCCTTCCGCAGCTCCTCAATGGGAACCACCGGAGTTTCCACAATGGGGCAGATGCCGGAGATACCGAACACGCGGCTCAGGGCTTCGGTGACCTCGCTGTAGTCATAGTCCGACAGGCACTCCACAAAAACTCTTCCGTAGGTCCTGTGAACGGCAAAGTTACCCTCGCAAGGCTTGAGGGCGTGCTTGATCTGGCGGACCAGGGCCTCCTCAAATATATGGCGGTTTTTGCCCTTGATGCCGATCTCGGCGTACTTGATCAAAAAAGACTGATATTTCATAATTCCTCCGGCTTCAATGTCTGGTATATTTTCTAAGGAAGGGGATGATCTCATGCAAGGCCGCGGAGGCCTGAAGGATGTCCTCTTCGGTTGTCATTTCGGAGAGGCTGATGCGGATGGTGTTGTCGAGGTAGGGCCTGGGGAGCCCGATCGCTTCCAGCGTCGCCGATGTGTGGGGCTTGTTGGATGCGCAGGCGCTTCCCGATGAGACGTAGACGCCTCTTTCCTCCAGCGCGTGAAGCAGCACTTCCGCCCGCACACCGGGCACTGTAAGGCTGATGATATGCGGCGCGCACTCTCTCCCTTTGGGTCCGTTCACCCGAAGGTCCGGAATGTCGGCGATCTCAACGAGGAGCTTCTCCCGCAATCCGTACAGCCTGTCGATACTCTTGTCAAAATCCTGATACAGCATCTTCGCCGCAAGGCCCATAGCTGCGACACCGGCCACATTCTCCGTGCCGGAGCGCATTCCGCCCTGCTGCCCGCCGCCGTAGATCAGGTTCTTCACCTTCACCTTGTCGCCGATATAGAGGAAACCGGTTCCCTTGGGCGCGTGGATCTTGTGCCCGCTGGCTGACAGGAGGTCGATCCCCCACTTTCTGGGATAGATCTGCGCTTTGCCAAACCCCTGCACTGCGTCCACATGAAAGAGCACAGAAGGATTCTTCGCTTTGATGCGTTTCGCGATCTCCTGAATCGGCTCTACCGCGCCGATCTCATTGTTGGTGTGCATAACAGAAACCAGGATCGTGTCGTCCCTGACGGCCTCTTCCAGCAGATCCGGAGAGACGATCCCGTATTCGTCCACCGGCAGATAAGCCACCTCAAAGCCCTGTGATTCAAGATATTTCATGGATTCCAGGACAGCGGGATGCTCGATTTTCGTCGTGATCAGGTGGCGTCCCTTTCTCATATTGGCCATAGCGCCGCCGATTATAGCGATGTTGTCGGATTCCGTTCCGCAGGAAGTGAACAGGAGGTTCTTCTCGCTCACCTTCAGGATCTGCGCCAGGGTCTTCTTCGCCTCGGCGATCTGCCTCTCAGCCTCCACGCCTTTGTGGTGCATGCTGGAGGGATTGCCGTACTCTTCCAGGTATATTTTGTTCATCAGCTCCACTACTTCCGGAAAGCACCGGGTCGTAGCAGAGTTGTCCAGATACGCTTCTCTCATGTTTCCTCTTCTATTAATACTTGCGGGACCGCTTCGGTTCTTCGCCGATCCCCTGTTTGCCGTACCCTGCATGATAACACAACATTTTGCCGATTACAAACCGTTCGCCTGCGAATCAGCAGGTTTCAAAGCGGTAGATCAGCCAGGAGAGCACTACCAGCGCCGCTGTCTCGGTCCTGAGGATCCTCTTGCCGAGGGAGATCGGCAGGATTCCCGCCGCCTTAGCAAGTTCCACCTCGCCGGGCTCAAAGCCGCCTTCCGGTCCGATAAATATTGAGACCGCGTTTCCCTCTTCGATTCCATCGATGAGGCTCCTGGTACTCCCGTCCTCTTCCTGCAGTTCATAGGGAAGAAGGCGCGTCTGTGTGTTTTCCTTCGCGAAGCGGACTGCTTCCTCCATCGTCATGGGCTCGCGCACCAGCGGGACCACGGCTCTGCGGCTCTGCTTGGCCGCAGCCTCCGCTATGGTCTGCCAGCGCTGTGTCTTCTTCGCTATTTTGGCGCCTTCGAGTCTGGCGACGCTGCGGCGCATCTGCACCGGGATGATCTCGGCCGCGCCCAGTTCTACAGCTTTCTGCACGATCAGGTCCATCTTGTCGGACTTGGGAAGCCCCTGGAAGAGATACACCTTCACGGGAAGCTCCACATCGGATTCCTTGACAAAACGCAGCCTGCATACCACTTCCGAGTCTGTGAACTCCTCGATGCCGTAGCGGTATTCGCGCTCGTCCTGCCCCGTCCGGACGCTGATCTCGTCGCCGGGCTTCAGGCGCAGCACGTTCTTAATATGATTGACATCCCTGCCAGTCACATACAGGAGCTCCCCCTGCATCTGCGCGGGATCTACAAAGATATGCAGCATTTGCTCATCTCCTTAAGCCAGCGGTTTGCGGCCCACAACGCAGCGCCACTCTCCCTGGGCGGTCATACTGACGACCTCGAGGCCGGCTTCTCTCACCGCCTCCGCGACGCTGTCTTCCCGCCCCTCCAGGATCCCTGAAGTGATGTAGTAAGCGCCGGGCTTCATGGCCGGCACCACGTGAGGCGTCAGCGGGATCAGGACATCCGCCAGAATATTGGCAGCAACAATGTCGTATTTATCGGTTCCGACTTCCTCCTGCACCTTCTCGTCGTCGATCAGGTTGCCGAGGATCACATGGAACTTATCGGGATCCACGCCGTTGGTGCGCAGGTTATCCTCGATCGCGGGAGGCGCGCAGGGATCCAGATCTGTTCCGACGGCGCTCTTTATGCCGAACATCAGGGCCAAAATAGCGAGAATTCCGCTTCCTGTCCCCACATCGAGCATGACCGTTTCCGGCGTCAGATACTTGCGGATCTGTCGGATGCAGAGCTGAGTGGTCTCATGCATGCCTGTTCCGAAAGCAGTCCCGGGATCGATATGGAAGACCAGAGCCGGTTTCTTATCAGTGATCTCCGGCTTCTCCCAGGAGGGGATCGCCAGAATATCGTCGATCCAGAACTGGTGGAAATACTGTTTCCAGTTGTTGATCCAGTCTACGTCCTCGGTCTCCTCAATGGTAACTGTGCCGTCTCCGATATCCGAATAAGTTCTTAGCTCAGCCAGTTCTTCCAGGATGGAAGCCTTCACCTCTTCGGGCGTCTTGGGCTCATCGTCTACAAGGACGCGGCCGTCTTCCGTCTCCTCCAGGAAGAAACTGAGCACCGCTGACCCGTCGTCCTCCCCGGCGTCGGGCAGTATGTCAACAAACATCTGCTCCTTCTCAGCGGCCGTAAGCGGCACATGGTCCTCGATCTGCGCGCCGTACAGGCCGATGTCCTGCATGGAGCTGATGATTATGTCCTCCGCATCTGCTTTTGTGCGGACTCTGAATGCCATCCATTTCATATGCTGTCCCTCTGTTTTTTATCTAAGTAATAACGCACCAAAGCCGGCAGCGCATAATAACGCTGCCGGCTGACTGTATTTAGTCTCCTCTGACCCGTCTGTTCTCCGGATCAGGTTCTGAACTGCTCAGTTCTTCCAGAATTTCTTCTTTTTATTCGATTCCTTCTTGGGAGGAGCGTCTTTCTCCGCGGTTTCGCACTCCGCCTGTTTGAGGGAATCCCCTGTCAGGGCGTCGAACTGTCTGAGCAGGTCCTTTGCTTCCTTGCTGAGTTTGGTAGGAGTCTCCACCACCAGGGTCACATAGTGATCGCCTCGGATCTGCTGGTTGCGGATCGTGGGAAAGCCCTTATTCTTAAGCCTTATTCTCGTATCGCTCTGCGTGCCGGGCTTGACATCGTAGATCACCTTGCCGTCCACGGTGTTGATGACTACGCTTCCGCCCAGAGCCGCGATCGCGTAGGAAATGTTCACTGTGGAGAAAACATTGTAGTCCTGACGCATGAACTCAGGATGCGGCTCAACGATCACTTCCACAAGAAGATCACCTCTGGGGCCTCCGTTCACTCCGGGCTCGCCCTTGTCGCGGATGCGGACGCTCTGTCCGTTGTCGATTCCGGCCGGAATGGATACCTTGATGGTCTTCTTACTGCTTACATAACCTGTTCCGCCGCAGTTAGTGCACTTGTCCTTGATGATCTTTCCGCTTCCTCCGCAGTCCGGGCATGTCTGCACGTTCCGCACAGTGCCGAAGAAGGACTGCTGCGTGAATACCACCTGACCTTTGCCGCCGCACTTGGGGCACATTTGCGGGGTTGTCCCGGGCTTCGCGCCCGTTCCCGAGCAGGTCGGGCAGGGATCCTTAAGGTTAAGGGTGATCTCTTTCTCAACGCCGGTCACCGCTTCGAGGAATGTGATCCTCACACTGGTGCGGACATTTGCCCCCTTCATAGGGCCGCCCGCCGGTCCGCGTCTTCCGCCGCCGAAGAAATCGCCGAACAGATCGCCGAAAATATCGCCGAAATCGGCCGAATTGAAATCAAAGCCGCCAAAGCCGCCGGATCCGTCAAATGCCGCGAAGCCAAACTGATCGTATTTCTGGCGCTTCTCCGCGTCGCTCAGGATCGCATAGGCTTCTGAGGCCTCTTTGAATTTAGCTTCCGCATTCTTGTCGCCGGGATTCATGTCCGGATGGTATTTTTTGGCAAGTTTCCTATATGCCTTTTTTATATCCTCTTCGGACGCGTCCTTGGCAACTCCAAGCACTTCATAGTAATCACGTTTCTGTTCAGCCATAATATTTACATTCTCTCGCGTATTATTTCTCTGTTTACAAGGGAGTTGCCCAAGCCGCGTGGTAAGCGCGACCTGGGCACTCCTTAAACTATATCATTTTCCTGTTTATTTCAATACTGAATAACTACTGTATTCAATAATTCCGGAAGGTTTGACCGAAGGTCTAACCTTCTAGTTCTAAAAAGTGCTATTGCACTTTTTTGAACTTTTAAACCTCGCGATAGTCGCCGTCGACTACGTCGTCGTCACCGCTTGCGCTTCCGCCGGCGTTATGGCCGCCCATGTCGGGGCCTGCGCCCTGGTTGTTCTGCATGTTCTGGTACATCTGAGTGAACAGCTGCTGGGAGTCGTTCATCAGTTTCTCCTTGCCGGACTTAAGGGCGTCGATGTCAGCGTCGCTGATGTCAGTCTGATCCTTGGTTCTCTCAAGGATTGCCTTGAGGTCCGCGATCTCGGATTCAACAGTTGCCTTTGCGGATGCGTCGATCTTGTCGCCGACTTCCTTCAGGGCCTTCTCGGTCTGGAATACGATGGAGTCAGCTTCGTTTCTCGCGTCTACGCCTTCCTTGCGCTTTCTGTCCTCTGCCTCGAACTGAGCAGCTTCCTTGATCGCCTTCTCGATATCCTCGTCGGACATGTTGGAGCCGGCAGTGATGGTGATGTGCTGCTCTTTGCCTGTGCCGAGGTCCTTAGCGGATACATTTACGATACCGTTTGCGTCGATATCGAAAGTAACCTCGATCTGCGGTACGCCGCGCATTGCGGGCGGGATTCCGTCCAGTCTGAACTGGCCGAGGGACTTGTTGTCTCTTGCGAACTTTCTCTCACCCTGAAGGACGTTGATGTCAACAGCGGTCTGGTTGTCAGCTGCTGTGGAGAACACCTGGCTCTTCTTGGTGGGGATGGTTGTATTTCTCTCGATCAGAGGGGTAGCGATGCCGCCCATGGTCTCGATGGAAAGTGTCAGAGGTGTGACATCAAGCAGAAGGATGTCGCCTGCGCCTGCATCGCCTGCAAGCTTGCCGCCCTGGATAGCAGCGCCGATAGCAACGCACTCGTCGGGGTTAAGGGTCTTGCTGGGCTCATGGCCTGTCAGCTTCTGAACCTTATCCTGTACGCAGGGGATTCTTGTGGAACCGCCGACCAGCAGTACTTTGCCCAGATCGGAGTTGTTCAGGCCTGCGTCTCTCATAGCGTTCTGAACCGGGATCGCGGTCTTCTCTACGAGGTCGCTGATCAGCTCTTCGAATTTAGCCCTTGTGAGGTTCTTGTCGAAGTGCTTGGGGCCTTCCGCTGTAGCTGTGATGAAAGGAAGGTTGATGTTGGTAGTAATTGCGCTGGACAGCTCCTTCTTAGCCTTCTCAGCTGCTTCCTTCATTCTCTGCAGAGCCATCTTGTCGTTGGAGAGGTCGATGCCTTCTGCCGCCTTGAACTCGCGGATGATCCAGTCAATGATCCTCTGGTCGAAGTCATCGCCGCCGAGACGTGTGTCGCCGTTGGTGGACAGAACTTCGATGACGCCGTCGCCGATCTCGATGATGGAAACATCGAAAGTACCGCCGCCCAGGTCATAGACCATGATCTTCTGCTCTTTCTCATTGTCCAGGCCGTAAGCCAGAGCTGCCGCTGTGGGCTCGTTGATGATTCTCTTGACATCAAGGCCTGCGATCTTGCCGGCGTCCTTAGTAGCCTGTCTCTGTGCGTCGTTGAAGTATGCGGGAACAGTGATGACTGCCTCGGAGACCTTCTCGCCGAGATAGCTCTCTGCGTCAGCTTTCAGCTTCTGCAGGATCATAGCGGAGATCTGCTGAGGGGAATACTTCTTGCCGTCGATGGTGCGGCCGCGGTCTGTTCCCATGTCTCTCTTAATAGAAGAGATTGTGTTGTCAGCGTTAGTAACTGCCTGACGCTTTGCGGGCTCACCCACCAGTCTCTCGCCGGTCTTTGTGAAAGCGACGACGGAAGGTGTGGTTCTTGAACCTTCTGCGTTAGGGATAACTGTAGGCTTTCCGCCTTCCATAACTGCTACGCAGCTGTTTGTTGTACCAAGGTCGATACCGATAATCTTACTCATTATTTCCTCCTTTTTTGCGCCTTACGCGCTCTATCTGTAATTGTGGATTATTTTCCAAAATATATACGTCTCGGTTGTGTCTCTTACAGGCACAGAGCCGTAATTTTCACTGTTTTGCCATAAATCTGATCTGTCTTTCTCAGGAGACGACGCCAACCATTGAGTGGCGGATCACCATGTCGTGATATGTATAGCCCTTCTGGAATTCCTGCGCCACGACGCCGGTCTCAAATTCGTCGCTTTCCACCTGCATAACCGCGTTGTGGAAGTTGGGATCAAATTCCTTGCCGACTGCCTCAATGGGCTTTACTCCAAGATCCTCCAGCTGCTTGATAAGCTGCTTGTAGACCATCTCCATGCCGCTGACGATCGCGCTGTCCTTCTCGTTCTCGGGAACCGCCGCCAGGCCTCTCTCGAAGTTGTCCACTACAGGAAGCATCTTCTCGATCACGCTCTTCTCTCCCATGGAGAACATCTGCTCCTTCTCTTTGGAGGTGCGCTTGCGGAAGTTGTCGAACTCCGCCATCTGGCGCTTCACCTTGTCCTCAAGAGCAGCGACCTTTTCGCTAAGCGCTTTCTCCCTGCTTCCCGCAGGTGCCTTCGGCTCAGGCTCCTCTTCGTTTCCCGGATCGGATGTCCCTTCTGCCTCAGTCTCATCCACGGCGTCCTCTGCCCCAGTCTCATCCACGGCTTCTTCTACAGCCTCGTCCATGGCTTCTTCTACAGTCTCATCCATGATCTCTTCAGCTGTCTCATCCATGAATTCTTCGGGTTCGGTGCCGGGCTGTTCATTCTTCTTGTTCTCAGCTTCTGCCATATATTCCTTTCCGCACCGCACTCTCTGTGTCCAGAACCGGCAAGGTGCTCATTCCTGCTCTCATATTATTTATACAGGTCGTCGAGCTGCTCCATCATATGCCGGAGCACATCGATAACTCTCTCATAGTCCATCCTCCGGGGTCCGATGATTCCCACCGTCCCCTTCATGCCGTCACCAAGATCATAAGTGGCAGTAACAACGCTGCAGTCCTTCATGCTTGCCACCGGCATTTCCTCGCCGATGTAAACCTGAATTCCGGTCTCGCTGCTGCCTGACAGAGATTCCTGTACAATGCTCCCAAGTGCCTGCTTCTCCTCGAAGTCACTGATGATCTCGCTCGCTTTGTTGTGATCCGCAAGCTCCGGATACCTGAAAATGTTCTTGGCTCCGCTCGTGTAGATCTTCAGATCTTCCTCTTTCCGAACGATCTCCGCCGCCGCGTCAAAGACGTCGTTGACGATCTGCGTATGAATACCGGCGTCTCTCTTGATGGACTCGATCAGTCCCAGTGTGATCTCCTCGACGGGAAGTCCGCACAGGTTCGTGTTGAGCAGCATGTTAAGTCTCAGCATCTGCTCCGCGTCCAGCAGTGTATCCACCGGAATTACCCTGTTCCTGATAAGGTTCCCCTCAAGCACGATCACCGCCAGGATGTTGTTCTCATCCAGCTGCGAGAGCTGAATGAACTTGATCTTGTTCCTGCGGATCACCGGCGATGAGATCATCGACGCGTATTGAGTGTTCGCGGCCAGAAGCTTGGCGACCTGCTGCAAAAGATTCTCCAGCCTGTCCTGCTTCTGCAGGAGCACGTTCTTCATCGCTTCCACCTTCTGCCGCTCCGACCCCAGCATGTTGTCCACGTAGAGGCGGTAACCCGCATCAGTAGGAATACGTCCGGCCGACGTGTGCGGCTGCATGATCAGTCCCATCTCTTCAAGGTCAGCCATCTCATTTCTGATCGTTGCACTGCTCAGCTTGAGATCGGTGTACTTGGAAATCGTCCTGCTGCCTACCGGCTCGCCGGTCTCCAGGTAATTGCGGATGATAGCCTGCAATATTTTCATCTTGCGATCTTGCAGTTCCATAATATCCTCCGTATCGGGATCGATATCCTCTCACCAACTTCGGTGATCGGATCCGGTTCCATTATTAGCACTCATCTTGGTCGAGTGCTAACACCTTTCTTGTATAAAATAGCACTAGGCCAATTGGATGTCAACATGGTTTATTTGCGAATTTCTAAAATGTTTATTAAGGACGGACGGCCGTTTAGGCTGCTTCCTGGCGCGGCCGTTTAGGCTGCTTCCTGGCGCATCGTGAATTGTCTAATGATCATTTTCGGTACAGAAGCCTCCAAAGTGATAATTTGCGTCCATGACCATTTCTGGATTTTTGTTTTTCTCTGATATCTTTCTGGAAATTATGTTTTTTGAGGGACGAGGATGCTTTCAAATCAAGCTTCTGTATCTAATCCTTGATCACCCGGACTGCAGATTGATGAGGATACGCCATTTTGTCCTTCTTCCGTGGACGATAGTTTTCCAAATTTGACACTCTGTACCTACTTCTTCTCAGCTGACAAGTTCCTGACGCCATCGAGCCCTTAGAGATACCTCTAAGGGCTCCATCACAGCAATCAACCTCCGGCAACTCAGCTCGCGACCTAACCGCGCCCTTAGAGATACCTCTAAGGGCTCCATCACAGCAATCAACCTCCGACAACTCAGCCCGCGACCTAACCGAGCCCTTAGAGCACACTCTAAGGGCTCCATCACAGCAATCAACCGACCACAGCACTAGGCGAGGGAACAATCGTCTCCAGGCCAAAAAAAGAGGCAACTCCACCAATACAAAAGAGGCAGCACCCTTCGGTGCTGCCCCTCGGCAATTCATTATTCAGACAACAGATCAGGATCAGATGTCGAAGCTTCCTGTCTCAGTTCCGTTGATCACGTAGTAAACCTTTGCTTCCTCGGGCTTAACGTACAGCTGGACTTCCTTGAAATCTGCGGGATCCTTCTTGAGATCGAATTCCCACACATCCTTGGCGATCTTGACAAGCTGCTCTGTTGTGTAGTCCTTACCTGCGAACTGGATGGAGATGTTCTCCTTCACTGCCGCTGCCTTCTTGGTCTTGGCGGCTGCAGTTCTTGTTGTTGTCTTCTTTGCTGCAGTAGTCTTAGCTGCTGTAGTTTTGGTTTCTGTAGTCTTAGTTGCAGCAGTCTTTGCTGCAGTAGTCTTAGCTGCCGCCTTCTCGGCTGTTGCCTCTGCTGCCTTCTTAGTTGTCTCTGCTGCTGCCTTTGCTACAGGCTTCTTAACGGTTGCCTTTGCTGTTTTCTTTGCTTCTGCCATGGTTTAATTTCTCCTTAGTTAGAATATGGACCCCCGCAGTACGCAAAATATAGTTAATCCCCAAAAACTTCATCTAAAATAGCGCAGTTATCTGAATTTGTCAACTTTTCCGTTTATTTCATCAATAGACAGGCGCCTTGATCACTAAAAAGTACAGAAGTACCAGCGCGCCGAGGACGATCCTGTACCAGCCAAAGACCTTGAAGTCGTGCTTTCTGATGTAGTTCATCAGGAACGCAATGATCACCATGGAGATCAGGAATGCAACCAGCATGCCTGTGCCGAGGAGGATCAGTTCGGTGCCTGAGAAGCGGAAGCCGTACTTGACGATCTTTAAAAGGCTCGCGCCCGCCATGACCGGGATCGCCAGGATAAAGGTGAACTTGGCGGCCACTGTGCGGGAGACGCCGATCATCAGTCCGCCGACGATGGTTGCGCCGGAGCGTGACGTTCCGGGAAAGATCGCCGCGATCAGCTGGAAAAGGCCGATGATGAAAGCGTCCTTGAAGGTCAGGTCGCGAAGCCTGTCGACTCTGGGAACTTTGTTCTTGTTCACGGTCTCAATGATAATGAAGGCAATACCCACGATGATCAGGGCTGCTCCGACGACGATCGCGTTGTAGAGGTGCGCGTCCAGCCAGTCGTCCGCGAGGACGCCCACAACGCCCGCGGGAATACAGGCCACCAGAGCCTTGAGCCAGAGCATGAGCGTCGATTTTCTCAGTACGATCTTGGACTTGCCTGACTTTAATGTCACTTTTTTGAAAGGCCAGATGGTCTTCCAGTAAAGGATGACGACCGCGAGGATCGCGCCAAGCTGAATGACCACCAGGAACAGGTTCCAGAACTCCGGGGAGACGTCCAGCTTAACAAACTCGTTGAGCAGGATCATATGGCCGGTGCTGCTGATGGGAAGCCACTCGGTGACGCCCTCCACGATACCGAACAGAATTGCTTTGAGTATTTCAATTACTGATAACTGCATTCAGAATTCTCCTTTCCATCACTTTCCCGCGTACTCGGCCTGCACGAATTCGCGGATCCTGGGCAGCGCCCTCTCCACCTTCTCAGTGTCGATGCAGTAAGCGACGCGGAAGAAGCCGGGTGCCCCGAAGCCGTCCGCGGGGACGAAGATCAGGTCGTACTTCAGCGCCTTCTGGCAGAACGCAACGGAATCTTCCTCCAGAGCCTTGGGCATGATATAGAAAGTGCCGCCCGGCCTTACTACGGTGAACCCGAGTTCCCTGAAAGTATCGTACAGAAGGTTCATGTTCGTCTCATAGACGGAGAGGTCCGCCGTGTCGTCCACTGTCTCCGCCATAGCCAGCATGATCAGGGAGGACGGGCAGTTGTGGCCGATTCCTCTGGAGATCTGTCCGAACATGGGGACCAGGTCCTCGGCGTGCTCGCAGGCAGGGTTTACTGCCACATAGCCGATACGCTCTCCGGGCACGGAGAGGGACTTGGAGAATGAATAGCAGGTCAGCGTGTGGGGATAGAACTTCGCCACATACGGCGCTTTTTTGCCGTCGAAGATGATCTCCCTGTAGGGCTCGTCGGAAATAAGGAACACATTGTGGCCGAACTCCGCGGACTTCCTTGTCAAAAGATCGGCAAGCTTCTCAAGCGTCTCCTCGCTGTACAGCACTCCGGACGGGTTGTTGGGAGTGTTGATCAGGACCGCCGCCACATTCTCTGTCAGATACTTCTCCGCTTCCGCGAAGTTGATCTGGAAAGTCTCAAGATCGGCGGGGACCACTTTGATCCTGGCTCCTGTGTCGTTGATGTAAGGATTGTATTCCGGGAAATAAGGCGCGAATACCAGCACCTCGTCGCCGGGCTTTGTCACTGCGCGCAGAGCGTGCGCAAGGGCGCCGGCCGCTCCGGAGGTGGCGAAAATATGGTTTCCTGTATAGTTCATACCGAACCTGCGGTTCAGGGACGCCGCGACCTTCTCCTTCACCTCGGGAATGCCGAGGGTGGGGCTGTAGCCGTGGAGTTTGAGGGGCTCCATTGTCTCGAGGAGAGATATTGATACGTCCTTAAAGCTCTGGGGCGCGGGCACAGAAGGGTTTCCGAGACTGAAGTCGAAGACGTTCTCATAACCGACTTCTTTTCCCCTTGCGGTGGCATACTCCGAGAGAGTCCGGATCACCGATTTATTGGACAGCATGTTCAGATAATGTTCATTGATCATGTCAGGTTCCTCCGCTGTATTTCTTCTATAAAATGTAACTCCATTCATTTTTGTTCAGTATATAATAGCGCTGATCTTCCCTGCGCGCTACCTCTCTGAAGCCAAAAGATCGCAATATTTTGGCTGAAGCGGTGTTGGAGAGCGCCGCGTCGGCCCCGATCCGCTCGAATCCGAGCTGCGAAAAGCCGTACTCGATAAGCGCCGCGCAGACCTCCCGGGCGATCCCCTTCCCACGCATGTCCTTTCTCACCAGATAGCCGAAAGTCGCGTCAGGCGCCGGTCCCGGCGCGGAACTGTTGGGGAAAGAGAAGCCGATCCTGCCGATCAGTTCCCCCGTCTGCCGGGAGATCACCGCCCAGTGGCCGTATCCGCAGAGTCGGTAGACTCTGTCGATATAAGCCTCAAGGATCTTTCTCTCCTTCTCAGTATCCTCCGAGGGCGCTTCCAGAAACCTCTCGGCTTCCTCGTCGTAGAGCGCCCGGATGGCCTCCAGGTCTTCCGGTACGAATTCCCGCACTACGCAGCGCGCGGTCTCCAGGATCGTCCAGGGCAGACGCCTCTGCCGCTGCCAGATCTTGACCAGGGAATCTCTGTCCACCCACTGGGGCTCCATCAGAATATAGTCGACCCTTTTGGGGGCCTGACCCCCGTTCCCGCTATGGGAATACCCGCAGGACGCGGCTCCCAGATCCTGCAGCTGCCGCAGCAGTCTCTCCGAATCAGCTATGTACAGCGCGTCGTATTCAGGATCAGGCAGTACATCTCCGCTCTCGACCACCCACAGGTCCGATTCAAATCCGTATCCCCTGAAAGCCCTCACTGCCTCCGCCGCTTCGGGAAGGCATTCTTTATACCATTGTTCATCCAGATAAAAAAATACTTTCTCGACCATACTATGCATCATTATACAAAGACCTACATCGGATTGCAAAGTGGAAGTAGAGCCGGAGGCGTTCATATTTTGTTCATATTTTATTTTAACATTCTTCAATCTTTACTAAATCTTTGTACACGATTGACATCTATAATACAACCATAGACAACAAACAAAGCGTTTACCCATTTACTGGTTTACAAATAACTTTTTCATAACATGCCAGGTACCTCGCGTACCTGGCATCCTCCCTTTTATGGGGCTTTTTTATTTTCAGGATCATTTCATATAAAAAAACCGGCCTGCTTTCAGGACTTCCCTGACAGCAGTGCCGGTCTTTTTACTCCCTATTCATTATTGTAAACTCTGCGCCGGATCCCCCGCGCGTCATCTCAGCTCACGAGATTGAGCTTGCATTTGAGAAAGTCCTGGATCTCATTCATGGCGCCTTCCTCATCATTCCCATCTGCCGATACGGTGAGAAGATCACCGTTTGCGAGATTCAAAGACATCATCCCCATGATACTCTTCGCGTTTACCCGCTTCGTATCTGTTTCGAGATAAACTTTGCTCTCATACTTGCTGGCTACCTGTACCAGCTCGGCAATAGGTCTGGGTTCGAGGCCGCCCGGGCATGAGATCTTAATTGATTTCTTGACCATTACATACTCTCCTTGACTGCGCTGTCCGGCTTTTTCTTTTGTCCGGCTCCGGAAGCCCGTTTTTCGTTTCGAGATTCTGTTCTGTATTTCTCAGCGATCTCAGTAAGTCTTCTCAGACGGTGGTTGACCCCCGACTTTCCGATGGGGGGAACCGCCAGATCTCCCAGTTCCCGTAGAGGAGTGTCCGGATACTGCAGACGCAGCTCGGCCATTTTCCTCAGGCTCTCCGGAAGTGTCCTGAGAATCCCTGATTCCTCCAGATAGCGGATATCGCTGATCTGCTTTCTGGAAGCGCTCACTGTCTTCCCTATGTTGGCGGTCTCGCAATTGACACGCCGGTTGACAGAATTGCGCAGTTCCTTGAGGATCCTCTGGTTCTCCATCTCCATCATACTGATAGGCGCTCCCATCAGGTTCAGAAGATCGACAATATCCTCGGAGTCCTTGAAATACACAACGTGGAATTTCTTGCGAAGAACGACTTTGGCTTCCTTGCCAAAACTCAGAAGCATTTCCTTCAGCTGTGAAGCCTGCTCTTTCGAGCCGCAGCTCCATTCCAGATGATACTCTTTTCGGGGGTCACTGACAGATCCGCAGCACAGAAAGAGGTCCCTGAGATAATTCCTCCTGCAGCAGCTTCTTCCCAGCAGTTCAGCCGGCACTGTGCAGTCGTCATCTTCCCGCAGATTTCCGGCGCTGTCACACGCCCTGATCATCTGCGCGAGCTCTCTCACTGTATCTGATGAAAGGTCTGCCTGCATCTCTCCCCGTGGTTCCCGGCTTCCCGTACCTGCCGGTGAACACACCACGGTTCTAATATTACTGGTTTTACATACTAAAGTAAAGCACTTTCTAAGGGCTTCACGGTTATCCTGACTCAGAAAAAGTCTGTATTTCCCGTCCGCATCCCTTTCAAATCTGCCCACGCACGCAAGAAGCACAGCCGCAGACGCGGTCCGGCAATGTTTTGCCGACGGGATATCGGCGGCGATCTCCGCCTTCACTTCAGAAGAAAAAGACATAACGATTCCACCCGTTCTAGTGCTTAGCGTCTCTGTGATAGAGGTTGATCCCGTAATCGCCGCCCCGCAGTCTCTCTGCCAGCGCGTTGGCTATCGTCACGCTGCGGTGCTGTCCGCCGGTGCATCCGATGGCTATGACAAGCTGGTTCTTGCCCTCCTTGACGTAGCCCGGGATCAGAAACGAGATCATATCCTCAAGTTTCTCCATAAACTGCTCTGCTTCCGGGAAAGACATGACATAATCCCGGACAGGCTTGTCGTTTCCCGTCAGTTTCTTAAGGCTCTCCACATAGAAAGGATTGGGCAGAAAGCGCACGTCGAAGACCAGGTCCGCGTCCGCCGGAATCCCGTTCTTGAAGCCGAAAGACATGATGGAGATCATAAGGGAGTTGTAATTTTCGTCTTTGACGAAGATCCTGATCAGTTCCTCCTTGAGGACTCTGGTGAGAAGGCCGGAAGTGTCGATCACGTAGTCCGCGTCTTTTTTGATCTGTTCCAAGATCTTTCTCTCCTTCGCGATGCCGTCCTCAACACGTCCGCCGGGAGCCACGGGATGCTGGCGCCTGGTCTCCTTGTATCTCTTGATCAGGACCTCGTCGCTGGCGTCCATAAAGAGGATCTCGTATTTATAACCCTTCTCTTTGAGCGCGGCGAGCACCTGCTCCACATTG
This sequence comes from uncultured Lachnospiraceae bacterium, assembly GCA_902794825.1. GTDB lineage: Bacteria > Bacillota > Clostridia > Lachnospirales > Lachnospiraceae > CAG-791. The sequence goes on along the minus strand of CADBIU010000011.1, from coordinate 19,278 downwards.
TCAAAAGATTTATCGGCGCGGACGTCCAGCCCCAGCACGACCTTGTCGACGTCGCTGCCGGGCGCGGATACGAGTTCCATGAAGGGATCGATCAGGCGGACCGGGAGATTGTCCACGCAGTAATAGCCCATATCCTCCAGAAAGCGGATCGCGGTAAGTTTCCCTCCTCCGCTCATACCTGTGACTACAACAAATCTCATTTTTGTCCTTTCCGCAGAGCCGTCTGTCGCCGGAAGCCCTGCCCGGGCCTTCAGAATTCTCCCAGGAAGATCACTTCGCGCTCAAGCCGCACGCCGGAATCCTCCAGCACGATCCTCTGCACTTCTTCGATCAGCTGCCGGATCTGCGCCGCGCTGGCGTTTCCCCGGTTGATCACAAATCCCGCGTGTTTCTCCGACACCTGGGCGTCGCCCACGCTAAAGCCCATAAGGCCGGCGTCCTGGATCAGTTTGCCGGCAAAATATCCTTCAGGCCGCTTGAAAGTACTGCCCGCGCTGGCGTACTCCAAAGGCTGCTTGTCCATTCGCTTCTGCGCAAGTTCCGTGATCTTGTCGATGATCTTCTGCCTGTCGCCCGGCTCCAGTTCTATTTCCGCGCCGAGAACGATCCCGTTCTCCCGCTTGAGACGGCTGGTACGATAGCCGAATCCCATCTCTTCTCCGGAGAATTCCCTGATCCCGGAACCCGGGTAATAGATCCTCACAGACTTCACCACGTCCTTCATCTCGCCGCCGTAAGCGCCTGCGTTCATCATCACAGCGCCTCCGAGCGAGCCGGGAATACCCGCCGCGAATTCAAATCCCGCAAGGGACGCGTCTCTTGCGGCCATCGCTATTTTGAGAAGGGAAGCGCCCGCTCCTGCTGTCAGGCGGCACCCGTCGATCCTGACGCCGCACAGATCGGACTCCGCGCCCGATGGGGCGCACATAGTCACGACGGCTCCCCGATATCCCCCGTCTCCGATCAGGAGATTCGTGCCCCGCCCAAGCAGGAACACCTCGACATCCGATGCTTCAAGCAGTTCCAAAGTCCTGACCAGCTCTTCTTCCGTGCACACCTGAATGAAAAGGTCTGCCGGCCCGCCGGTCCTGAAGGAGCAGTGCCCCGACAGAAGTTCGTCCCTTAAGACTCTCTCCGGAGCCGCGATTTTTATAAGTTCACTGACTAATCCTGACGTAATCACTTAATCGTCCTCATCATCTCTGTTGCCGCCCATCAGATTGGCCTGAACGCGCTTATAGAGTTCCTGCGCCGCGTTATATCCCATGAGCTTCTGCCTGTGGTTGACTGCCGCCGCCTCGCAGATGATCGCGAGATTCCGCCCGGGGCGGATCGGGATCTTGTGACACACGACGCGGTTGCCGAGGTACTCGATAAAGTGCTCCTCGAGGCCCAGGCGGTCGAATTCCTTGTCCTTGCTCCACTCCTCCAGCTCGATGACCAGATCGATATTCTGGCTGTTGCGGACACTGGAGACGCCAAACAGAGTCTTTACGTCAATAATGCCGATACCCCGCAGTTCGATCAAATGCTTCGTGATCTTGGGCGCGGTGCCGATCAGCGTGTCCTCGCTCACCTTGCGGATCTCGACCACGTCGTCGGACACCAGCCTGTGGCCTCTCTTGATCAGTTCCAGGGCCATCTCGGATTTACCGATTCCGCTCTCGCCCGTGATCAGGACGCCGACGCCGTAGACGTCGATCAGCACGCCGTGGATCGTGATGCAGGGCGCCAGCCGAACATTCAGCCAGCGGATGATCTCGCCCATGAAATTGGATGTGGCGTCCTTGGTCATCAGGAGCGCAACGCCGTTTTCCAGGGCGTATTTCATGAAGAGTTCATCGGGCTCCAGCTCTCTGCAGAATACGACGCACGGAATATCCATGGAAAAGAATCTCTGATAGATCTCGTCTTTCCGCTCCGGACTCATCTGCTGCATATAGGAATGCTCAACCAGACCGATGATCTGGATCCTCCCCGCCGCAAAGTGCTCGAAATATCCCGTCATCTGCACAGCAGGCCTGTTGATATCGGGCTGCCGGATCTTGATCTTTGTAACATCGATCTGCGGTGTCAGATTTACGAGGTCCATCTTCGCGATCACCTCATTTAATCGAACGGTTGCCATACTCTTTCCTCTCTGGCTTATGCGCCGGGATCAGTTATCTGCAGTTCTGTCTCCGCCCCCGGAGTCCTCCGCGGGCACTTCTTTCTCTTTGTGAAAATATCGATAGATCTCCTCAGCCGCTCCCGCCGTGATCTCAGGCACCTGCGCGAGCCTCTCGACGTCTGCCGCCGCGATCTCCGCGATGGAGCCGAATTCGCGCATCAGCGCTTTCTTCCTGGCCGGCCCGATCCCGGGGATCTCCTCCAGCGCGGAAGATGTCTGCGCCTTGCCCCGCAGCGACCGGTGATACTCGACAGCAAACCTGTGGGCCTCATCCTGGATCCGGGTGATCAGCTTGAAAGCCTCGCTTGAGCGGTCAATAGGGATCTCTATATTATTGTAATACAAACCTCTGGTCCTGTGGTGATCATCCTTCACCATTCCGCAGACGGGAATATGAAGCCCCAGCTCATCCAGCACCTGCAGAGCGATATTGACCTGCCCTCTGCCGCCGTCCATCATAAGGACGTCAGGAAATCTGGTGAAGCTGCCGAATTCCTTGTCGATCAGGCTCCGGTCCAGTTCCCTGAGCTCGTCCATTCCGTGGCGGAAGCGCCTTGTGAGCACCTCTTTCATGCAGGCGTAGTCATTGGGGCCCGACACTGTTTTGATCCGGAATTTGCGGTAATCGCTGCGCTTAGGTCTCCCTTTCTCATAGACAACCATGGATCCCACGTTGGCGAATCCGCTGATGTTGGAAATATCGAAGGCCTCCATGCGGTCTGCCTTCTTAAGCCCGAGCAGCTGCTCGATCTCCCGAACAGCGCCGATAGTCCTTCCCTCTTCTCTCTTGAGCCGCTCACGGTCCTTGTCAAGGACAAGTCCCGCGTTGGTGTTGGCGAGTTCGACCAGTTTCTCTTTCTGTCCCTTTACAGGCACACGCAGGACCACTTTGCTGCCCTTGACGGCAGTCAGCCACTGTTCGAGCAGTTCCCGGTCCTCCAGTTCGCAGGGCAGAAAGATCTCCCTGGGGATCGACGGAGTTCCCCCGTAGAACTGTTTGATAAACTCGGACAGGATATCCGATTTCTTCCTTCCTGCCACGTGCGTCATATAGAAGTGCTCGCGGCCGATCAGCTTGCCGTCCCGCAAAAAGAAAGTCTGCACAACTCCGTCGGAATCGGGGCTGGAATTGTCCACCGCGATACCCAGGATATCCCTGTTCTCCCCGAGATTCTCAGACATCTTCTGCTTCTGGGCGACCTGCTGCACATCGTTTAGAAGGTCTCTGTATCGGATCGCCTTCTCGAATTCCATCGCCTCCGACGCTTCCGTCATCTTCTGCGTCAGGTCTCTGATGATGGGATCATAGCGCCCGGAGAGGAACTCCAGCGCCATGTCCACGCGCTTTCTGTACTCCTCCTCTGTCACCTCTCCCGTGCACGGCGCGCAGCAGCGCTCCATGTGAAGGTTCAGGCAGGGCCTCTCCTTCCCGAAATCCCTGGGAAGCACCCTGGAGCAGTCCCTCAGTCCGTACATCCTGTTCAGCAGCTCGATGGTGCTCTTCACAGCCTGCGCGCTGGTATAGGGGCCAAAATATCGCGCCTTGTCCTTCTGCTGCCTCCTCGCGAAGAGGATCCTGGGATAAGGTTCTCCGACTGTCACCTTGATATAGGGATAAGTCTTGTCGTCCTTGAGCATCGTATTATATTTTGGCCGGTGCTCCTTGATCAGGTTGTTCTCCAGGATCAGCGCCTCCAGCTCCGAGTCCGTTACGATATACTCAAAGCGGGCAATCTGCTTCACCATCTGGTCGATCTGCGGACCTCTCCCTACGATCTTACGAAAATAAGAGCGGACACGATTGTGGAGATTCACCGCCTTTCCCACATATATAATCGTATCCCGCTCATCATGCATGATATAAACGCCCGGTTTGGGCGGCAGTTTCTTCAGTTCATCCTGTACGTCGAACATTCCGCTCGTTCACTCACTTCTTGAAAAACCGATCCACATCCTCCTGCGGCACGTCCGTAAACCTGCCTCTGGGGCCGTTCTTTACCGGCTTCTCTTCCGCTTCTTCCTCCTCGTCGTCGGCTTCGGGCACTGCGGCCTTGGGCGCCTCAGTCTTGGGCGCGGCGGTCTCAGGCGCGGTTTCTTCTGCCTCGGCTTTCTCCTCGGCTCTTGCCTCTGCCTCAGCCTTGATCTCCGGGATTGAAGCGGGCATCGCCTCTATTTTGGCGATTTCCTTTCTCTCAGCTTCGATAGCTGACTCAGCGCTGCCTTCGCCCTCTTCGGGCTCCGGAATACCCTTGGCCTGCCTGTAGAGTTCCATGAATTCCTTGCCGGTGATCGTCTCCTCCCGGATCAGATAATCGGCGATCATGTCCATGGCTTCCATATTCTCGGAAAGAATTGCCTTCGCCTCGTTGTAGCATTCTTCCATGATCAGGCGGACTTCCTCGTCCACCGCTGCTGCCGTGACATCGCTGCAGTTGAGCACAGCTCTGCCCTCGAGATACTGGCTCTCCACGGTCGCGAGACCCATCAGGCCGAACTTGCTGCTCATGCCGTACTGGGTGACCATATTGCGGGCGATCGCGGTGGCGCGCTCGATATCGTTGGAAGCGCCTGTAGTAACAGTCTCAAACTTGAGCTCCTCAGCGGCGCGTCCGCCCAGAAGCCCTACGATCATATCGTGCAGCTCCGCCTTGGTATTGAGATATTTCTCCTCTTCAGGCACCTGCATGACATAACCCAGCGCGCCCATAGTTCTGGGAACGATGGTGATCTTCTGCACAGGTTCGGAGTTCTTCTGCACTGCGCTGATCAGCGCATGGCCGACTTCGTGATAGGATACGATCCGCCTCTCCTTCTGGCTCATGATCCTGTCCTTCTTCTCCTTGCCGACCAGGACCTGCTCGACTGCCTCGAAGAGATCCTGCTGATTTACGTATTTGCGGTTATTCTTGACCGCGTTGATGGCCGCCTCATTGATCATATTGGCGAGATCGGAACCCACTGCTCCGCTGGTCGCCAGCGCGATCTCCTCCAGGTCCACGGTCTCGTCCATCCTGACGTCCTTGGCGTGCACTTTCAAAATAGCGATGCGCCCCTTCAGATCCGGCCTGTCCACGATGATCCGGCGGTCGAAACGGCCGGGACGCAGGAGCGCCTTGTCCAGGATCTCAGGCCTGTTGGTGGCTCCGAGCACAAGAATACCCTTGGCCGGCTCGAAACCGTCCATCTCGGAGAGCAGCTGGTTCAGTGTCTGCTCACGCTCCTCGTTTCCGCCGCCGTACTTGGAATCGCGGCTGCGGCCGATAGCGTCGATCTCATCGATAAAGATGATGCAGGGCGCGTTCTTGTTGGCTTCCTTGAACAGGTCGCGAACACGGGAAGCGCCGACGCCTACATACAGTTCAATAAAGTCGGAACCTGTCAGCGAGAAGAAAGGCACGTGCGCCTCACCCGCGACAGCCTTGGCAAGCAGTGTCTTACCGGTTCCGGGAGGGCCCACCAGCAGAGCTCCCTTGGGGAGCTTGGCGCCGATCTTGACATATTTCCCCGGATTGTGCAGGAAATCTACCACTTCCTGCAGAGATTCCTTGGCTTCATCCTCTCCGGCCACATCCGCGAATGTTACGCCGGTGTCCTTCTGCACATACTCCTTGGCTGTACTCTTGCCCACGCTTCCCATGAGTCCGCCGCTGCCGGCTCTTCGGAAAATGAACCCCATGATGATCCACAAAAAAGCAATGGGCAGCACATAGGAAAGCAGGAACGTTATCACCATTCCCGAGCTGTCCGGTATGTACCCGTTGACCGTGACGCCTGCCTCAAGAAGCCTCTGCGTCAGCGCCGTGTTCTCCTCGGTGATGCCTGTGTAGCGGATCGCGTCGGTGTCCTTAAGTTTGATCTCCAGACGGTCCGAACGGACATTGACTTCCTCTACCTTGTTGTCGTTGACCAGCTGCACGAACTCGTTGTAACTGATCCTCGTCGCTCCCTCGGAGCCCATATTCATCACATAACTGATCACTACCAGGGCGATCACCGTAGCCAGAAGCATGATCATCAGATTCTGACGGTTGGGTCCCTTCCCGCTGCTGCCGCGGTTGTCGTCCCCGTCGCCGTTACCGTCGCGGTTTCCTCTGTTATCCTGGCGCCGCTTGTCGTCGTAACGTTCGAGATTGTCTCTCTTTTTCTTCTTATTATCAAAAAGATATCCTAACATTCTCTGATCACTCTTTCTTTCTATAACAAATACTCTGCGCCGGGGGCCGTTTCGCCCCTTTTGCAAAAAAAGCGCTATGATTCATATTATATGATGTAGGAATTTTACGCAAGTCTCTGCAGAAAAAGACGGCGCAGCCCCTGTGGGAGGCCGTGCCGTCAGTTCAACTCACTTTGTATTATGTTTTGTCACCGGATCACTCGATCGGAGGCAGCACATTCTTGAGGCCTTCCATGAAGGTGCTCTCATAGTACTCTGCCTTTCCTGTGTCCATAAAGGATGTCATCTGGGGATCGATCGGGATCCTTGCAATGACCGGAATGTTCTCTTTAGCCGCGATCTCCTCTACGTGGCTGTCGCCGAAAATACGGATCTCCTCGCCGCAGTGAGGGCACTTCACATAGCTCATGTTCTCAACGATGCCCAGTACCGGCACCTTCATGAGTTTGGCCATTCCCAGCGCCTTCTTGACGATCATGCTGACCAGATCCTGGGGAGTGGTCACAACGATGATACCGTCGATCGGCAGGGACTGGAATACTGTGAGCGGCACATCGCCGGTTCCCGGAGGCATGTCGATGAACATGTAGTCCACATAGCCCCAGGCCACATCTGTCCAAAACTGCTTGAGGGCGCCTGTGATAACAGGGCTTCTCCAGATGACCGGAGCGTCCTCCTGCTTGGTCAGAAGGTTCATGGACATCACCTTGATCCCTGTGACAGTGGTCGCGGGATACAGACATTCCTCTGTGGCGACAAGGTCCGCGTAGCCCACGCCGAACATCTTCGGAACGCTGGGGCCTGTGATATCCGCGTCGAGGATCGCTGTCTGGTAGCCGTTTCTTCTGGCCCAGAGCGCGCTCATCGCTGTGACGGAAGACTTCCCTACTCCTCCCTTGCCGCTGACAACGGCGATCACCTTGTTGACGTGACTTCCCTTATTAGCCTCGATATGGAAATCCGGCGGCGTAGGCGGCTTCGGTGCGCCGCTGTTATTCTGTGCACTCATGTTTGGTTTCCTCCATTTTTTAGTATAGTGTTCTGCGCTCAAAACCTGTTATAGTATTAAGGAGGGGCAGCGTTTGTCCCTGATAATAGGTTCGTCCTGCGCGGGTTTAGCCCCGCACGTCTAATAATAATAGAAACTTCACTGTTTGAAAAGTAGCAGTCAGGTTTTGTTCTCGAAAGGAAACACAACACATGGAAGATCTCAACATCGCCCTTCTGATCGACTCGGACAACGTCAGTCCGCGCTATATCTCGGGCATCTTAAGCGAATTGTCAAAATATGGAAAGATCACGATCCGCCGCATGTACGGCGACTGGTCCCAGGACCGTCTGCATTCCTGGATGCGCTGCTCTTCCCGCTTCTCTCTGACTCCCGTCATGCAGCCCAACAACACTCCCGGCAAGAACGCCTCCGACATCGGCCTGATCATCGACGCGATGGACATCCTCTACACAGGCGATGTGCAGGGCTTCTGCCTCGTCTCCAGCGACGGCGATTTCAACAAACTGGCTACCAGACTCCGTGAAGCCGGAAAATTTGTCATAGGCATGGGCGAGAAGAAGACGCCGGAGTCCTTCCGCGCCTCCTGCGAACGCTTCATTTTCCTCGACGTGATTGACGCGGCAGATTCCGGGAGCCAGCGGTCCGCCGCAGATTCCTACGGTTCTTCTTCCCAGGCTTATTCCGCCGATGCTTCCTCCGGCAGTTCCGCCGAATCCTCCGGGCGCAGCGCATCGGCCCAGACCGCTTCGAGAAGAAAAAGAGCCGCGGTCTCTGAGACCGCGGCTGCCTATAAAGCTTCGCCCGCGCCGGCCAAGGTCCAGGAGGAACCTGAAGTCGACCAGGATTTTGACAGCGATTCCGAGGCGTCCTTCACCGACAAGGCCACCATCGAGGCGGCTATTGTGAGCATCATCACAGACAACAACGCTGAAGGCAAGGAGACAGGCCTTGGTGAGATCGGTTCCCGCCTGGTCAAGATCTTCCCTGATTTCGACGTCCGCAATTACCACTACAGTAAGCTCTCCGAGTACCTCAAGGACTTCCCGTCCCTGAAGGTGGAGAACCGCGACAACGCGGTCTGGGTCTCCCTCAACAGCTCCCCTGACAGCGAAATCGAGCAGCAGATCCTGCGCATCTTCAAAAAGCATGACACTGACGACATGTATCTCGCCACGCTCAAAAAGGAACTCCTTGAGCTCAACCCCAACCTGGAGGCCAGCATCCGCCGAAGCGGGGTGACAAGGTTCTCCGTATACCTCAACCGGATGATCGGGTCGGTGGAAGTCAACGGAAGACATGTCCTTCTGAGGAAGTAACCTTGCGCTCTACGATAGCCGGATCCACATTTCTCAGGAACATCTCTACTTTGGCCCAGTATCCCTCGGGATCCTTCACGACGCTCATGACGTGGTCCGCGCCGGGCACCACCATGCACATCTTCTCACAGGCGGCGGCCTCAAACAGCTTGTGCATCATGCTGCAGGGGATGAATTTGTCCGCCTCGCCGTGGATGAACAGCGTAGGTGTGACTGAGCGCTTCACCGCCTCGATGGGCGCCGCGTCATTGAGGTCATAGCCGGCCCGCACCTTGCCGATCTGGCGCAGGATGGGCAGCAGGACATCCGAAGAGATCGGAGGTTTCTGCTTGAGCGTGCTGTAGACGTGGGCGAACTCCTCGATCGCCGTACTGAATCCGGCGTCCTCTATGCAGGCCTTGATGTTGGAGGGAAGCTTCTCTCCCGTCGCCATCATGCACGTTGCCGCTCCTATGGAAATGCCGTGCAGTATGATCACCGCGTCGGGGTCGATCCCGAGGATCCTGTCGATCCAGGTGATGAGATCAAACCTGTCGTGATAGCCGTATCCGACATAAGTTCCTTCGCTCTTGCCGTGCCCGCGAAGATCCGGCAGCACAACGTTCATGCCGTACAGGTCGTGGTAAACTCTCGCGAACTGGCCCACGCTCTCAGAGGTGTCCGCATACCCGTGTAAGCAGATCGCGTAGCGGTGATCGCCTCCCTCGATGGTCGAGGGGATGAAACTGGCGTGAATGCGAAGACCATCCTCAGCTCTTTCATACCAGTCGCGCCTCTCGGGGTGGGTGTTCATCCATATGCGGCCCTTTGTGTAAGGCAATTCATCAGGTTCTTCGTCCCTGCTGGGATCGTGCTTTACAGGCTTCATCGAAAAGTCGTAAAAATAGTTCGCGATCCCGACCATCGTGCCGGCGCCGGCCCACAGTCCTGTCTCTGACACGAATCCAATCGCCTCGCGCAGGGCAGACTTCTTCTTCATCAGCCGTTTCACTTCTTTTTTCGATACCTTCTTACTCTTCATTGCGTAAAGTCCCTTCACCTGCCTGTCACGGCAGCTTCATACAAACCGTCACCATAAACTCCGTGCCCTCGCCTCTGCGGCTTCGGACTCTCACATTTCCGCCCATGATACTGACGATCTCCCGCGCGATATAAAGCCCTGCGCGGAGCGGGTCATCCTTCTCGTCCTTCATCTCGAACATGCCCTGCATCAGGTCGCTGGCAATACTGCTGCCGTTGTCCCTGATGGTGAAGTACATATAAGCCCTGTTTCCGGACGCTCTGTCCGCCCTGCAGCCGAGGTTGATAACGCCTCCGCCGGGCGTCTGTTCTATAGCGCTCTCGAGAAGGCTCACCAGAGCCCTCTGAAGCTTGGCCTTGTCGCCGATTGCCTGATCCGGCATCGAGACGCTCTTTTTCAGTTCCAGTTTTATCCTCTTCTTGGAACAGACCGGCTCCTGGAGCACCATCACGTTCTCCAGGCAGTCGTCGATGGAGAAGAGTTCTTCCCTGAACACTCCGTCGTCCGACGCCGCCATTTGCACAAGGTCGTCCATAACCGAGCTCTTTGGCGGAACTGTCTGCTCAGGCGCCTTCTCCTGCTGCCGGACAGGCTCTTCCTGCCTGGGAGCGAATCCTCTTCGGATCGGCTCCGCGCGTCTTACAGGCTCCTGTACTGCGGAAACGGTCTCTTGACGAAGTCCGCTGCTGAAAGGCATGCGGCTCTGCCTGTTGACTGCGCCCCTTCGGATCACGCTTCCGTCCGAAGCGCCTGAGAGTCCGTCCATCCAGCCGTCTTCGCCGCCTGCTGCTGAAGTCTGTGCCGCAGGTCTCTGCGCTCCGATCAAACTGTCATCAGCGGATGCGCCCGCACCGGTCACAGGGACTGAAATGCCGCCTGCGGGTGCTCCCGCACCAGTCACAGAGGCTGACATGCCGCCTGCGGGTGCTCCCGCACCAGTCACAGGTGCTGTCACGCCGGCCGCAGGAATTGTCGTCCCGGAAGCCGGCTGCGAAATGCCGGCCGCAGGCGCTCCCGCGCCGCCCTTCTGCAGCGATTCCACCATCTCCTGCAGTTTCCTGACTGTGCCGCGCTGCTCTTTCTCCCGCAGTTCGCTGCTGCGCCGCTGCTGTTCCCGGATCTCCTCGGACTCGCGAAGGGCGTCCATCGTCTTCTTGAGTTCCTCCTCGAGCCTTAGGACCTCTTTCTGCTTATTCTGCAGTTCCCTGTCGCAATCTGCTGTCAAAAGATCGATGGTCCTCTGCTGTTTTGCCAGCTCCGACTCCTGGGCCCTGCGATAGTTCTCCATCTGCTTCTCGAGCATCTGCTCTTTGTCAGAGTAGTTTCTCTTGATCTCCTGCTCCCTGGCGTCGTACTCCACGCGCAGCTTCTTCTCCATGTCCTCAGCCGACTCCTTCTGGGAGTTCAGCACCTGGTTCATCTTCAGGCGGAAAGCCTCGATCTGCTCCTGCGTCTTGGCCTGAGCCTCCTCGATCTCCTTGCGGACAGTCGTGCGGGTCTCCTCTACCTCAAGTCTCGCCTTCTCCTGAGCCTCGCGGATCTCCACCCGCGCCCTTTCCTGCTGCAGTTTGGAGGCCTGCTCTGCTTTGGCGATCTGGAGGTCCGCCGCTTTTTTGACCTCATCCCTGTCCACATAGAAGAGCATTCTCATGCGCTTTCCTGTGTGGTCAGTGCCGCCCAAAAGATAGACGTCCGTCCAGCGCTTGCTGCCGTCCGCCAGTTCCATCTCGAAAATGCCCAGATAGGGGTCTTTGGAGACCATATCAATATGGGCTTCGGTGAGCCTCTTTCTCGTGATGCTGGTCATCTCCAGCTTATAGAAAGGATCCTTGGCAACTTCCTCAGCGAATCCGGCCATTGTCATGCCGAACTGTTCGGGGAAATGCCTTGTGACGTATACGGGATGCCAGTCCCCGGGCTCTCCTGTCAGCACACAGAGGGCACCCGGTATTTTGCCCAGGATCTCCGAGGCCTGCGCGACGCGCTCCTGCATCTGCGCGTGCATCTGGTTAAAGCCCGTTGTCTCCTGGAAAACGCAGTAATAAACAGTATTCTCGCCCTCCTGGTAAGCGGGCGCGCCGATCATGCGATACTGGAAACGATTCCCGTCCCGCCTGAAAAATGTCAGGTTGACCGCGATGTGGCCGTTGGTCCCCTGGATCTCTTTGAGCCGATCCATGATCTTGTCGCGCTCTTCCTCCGGGACCATGAAGAAGGGATCCCTCTCCATCTGCTTCTGGAACTGGTCCTCCTTGTAGTGAAGTTTCTTCCAGAAATAGTCATTATAAAAGAGAGTCTTCGGGCCCTCTTCCTTCATATATGCGAAGATCAGCACGCCGCAGGGGAGATTCTCGGTAAACTCTCTGATCTGCTCCATTCCGCCCACGCCCTGTTTCTCGGACATGTGGATGAATGTGATCTCAAAGTGCTGCCCGCGCTTGCAGATGGCCATGCTGCAGCGAAGATAGACGGCTTTATCCTCCTCCTTGGGCACGAGATTAACCTCGTACGCCACCGTCGAAATGTCCGCGGCGCTGGGTGAACTCTTGATCGACACGATGTCCACATAGTACCGCTCGGGCCTCGCTGTCATCTCCTCCTGAAGGAAATCCCTGATCTCCTTGGCGGAGAGAAGATGATACATCTGCTTGGGCGTGATCCAGACCACATCATAGGCCATGTCTTCCAGGCACAGATCCGGATCCCGGCTGCTGAAATAGCTATTCAAAAAATTTTTTCCAAAATCTATAGGAGTCTGCATAAGGACATTATAGCAAACTACTTCCGCTTCGGCATAAAAAAGTGTGGCAAAAAAGAGACCGCCCCGCCGAAAGAAAAAACGCGGGCCGTTTCCCCGCAAAAATTGGGACTTCTTCCGATTGACGGATGCCCCCAAAAAAGTTCACAATATTACGGTGAAATGATTAAATGTCCGGAAAGGGAATTCCATGATCCGAATACTGTGTATAGGAAAGATGAAAGACAAGGCGCTCCATATGCTGGAAGAAGAATACAAAAAGCGCCTGGGGGCTTTTACCAAAATAGAGATCGTCGAAGTCCGCGATGAGCCCAACGAGCGCATAGAGCGCGAAAAGGAAGCCGCCCTCGCCAAGGAAAAGGAAGGCGAGCGTGCTCTCTCTCAGATCAAAGACAGCGAGTTCGTGATCCTTCTGGACCTCCACGGCTCCCACTGGGACAGCGAGACCTTCGCTGAAAAGCTCGGAAACTGGCAGACAGCCTCTTCCACTCTCACCTTTGTGATCGCCGGATCCCTCGGTCCCTCTCCGGCTCTCGTCTCCAGGGCCAACGCGCGCTGGAAGCTCTCAGACCTGACCTTCACCCATCTGATGACGAGGGTCCTGGTGCTGGAACAGATCTACCGGGCTTACATGATCCTGAACAGAAGAAAATACCACAAATAATACTTTAGGAAAGATGGTCAAAAAATGGAATTCAGTCTCGTATTATTGAACAAACTCATCTCCATGTCGCTGATGGCTGTCGTCGGATATGTGATGGTCAAAGTGGGAACCCTCAAACAGGAAGACAGCAGGGTGATCTCGCTCCTTCTGCTGTTTGTGATCCAGCCCTGCATGATCCTTCGCTCCCTTCAGATCGAACTGACTCCCGACCGTTTGCAGGGATTTCTGTTCGCGACAGCAGCTTCTTCGCTCTCAATGCTCTTCTGCATCCTGTTCGCGAAGCTTTTCCAAAAAGTCTGGGATCTGGACCCGGTCGACCGCACCTCCCTCACATACGCCAATGTGGGCAATCTGATCCTTCCTCTGATCAGCATGTCCCTCGGAGATGAAATGGTCTTTTACGGCAGCACTTTCCAGGTTCCTTTTAACCTGCTGCTCTGGACTCACTGCTACTCCCTCTTCATGGGCGGCAAGCGTCTTAAGCTGAAGAAAATGCTTACTAATCCGCCTCTGATCGCTCTGGGTCTTGGTCTTTTCCTGCTGGTGACGCAGCTTCATCTTCCCGGGGTAATTGATACAGCTGCCAAGGGATACCATGATATGGTAGCCGCCGCCTCCATGCTGCTGGTCGGCATGATCATCGCGGGCAGTGACCTTAAGAGCGTTTTTACATATAAGAAAGCGTACCTCATCTCTCTTCTGCGGCTCGTCGTGCTGCCTGTGATCTGCATCCTGCTGCTGTATGTCAGCGGCTTTGTGCAGCGCCATCCCGATATGCGCCCTGTAGCTCTGGTAGTTGTGATCGGCGCCAGTGCTCCCTGCGGCAGCTCTATTGTCCAGATGGCAGTCCTCGGGGGCAAAGACGCTATGAAGGCAAGCATCTACAATGTCATGTCGACGATCCTGTGCGTAGTCACGATCCCGATGATGATCTTCCTGTTCCAGATGCTCTTTCCCGCGTGATTTCACATTTTCTTCACAGGAAATCCGCGATTTGAACATAATTACCCCTTATTATTACATCATCGGCAGGGAACAAAGATATCAACTCCCCCCTCAATGAGATTCTTCCCTTGTCGAAACGTATTGTTTATCATTTTCCCCCCTTTCAAAAGAGCCCTTCAGAACGGGTATCGTTTAACCGATGCTCATTCTGAAGGGCTCTTTCCTGTGCCGCTCTTCACGGCGTATTTAAATTTTCATCTCTCTTTTTTATCACTCAGCGCTCTTATTGCCGAACTTTTCCTGCATATACGCGTCCAGCAGGTCGTGGTCCTTGCTGACCAGTCTGTCCCTGGGAACCTGGGAGATGGAGATCATGACGCTGTCCGCCTCGACGAGGGTGTCCGTGGAATGATCATCCACAAGTTTGCCGGTCTCAGGATCCTCAACTCTGTCACAGAATACCGCTCCTTCATCCACAATGCGAACGATATTCTTCTTAAACTCAAAGTGCACGCCGTCGAGTACCGCGTAATTGTACTCGTTCTCCGATGCGGCAACTTTGTCGCCGCGGACATAGACAGTGACGTCCTTGGAGCCGTGGCGGATCGCGGTGCGGGCCACGTCCATAGCCGCATTGCCTGCGCCGATGATCGCGACCTTGCCGCCCAGTTCGAAGTTGGGACGGAACAAAATTCCCATGTCGCGCTTCCTGCGGTAGTATCTGTCCAGAATGGACTTGGGAAGGCGGAACTCCGGAATGCCGTAGCGAAGGATTCCTCCGATCTTCTCACGGGTCTCAAATACGGTGACCTTGTAGCCGCGGCGGGCCAGAATGATCGCGATCGTAATTCCCGCGGGGCCTGCTCCGACAACGCCGACCTTCATACCGTTGGACGGTGCGCAGGAAAGATCGAGCCTCTCGAAACAGGAGTCGGAAATGTAGTTCTCAATTGAAGAAAAGTGAACGGGTTCGCCCTTGATCCCGCGTACGCAGTGTCCTTCGCACTGGTTCTCGTGGTTGCAGACGAGGGAGCAGACGACAGACAGCGGATTGTTCTCAAAGAGGATCTCAGCCGCTTCCATCATCCTGTTCTCCTTGAACAGGCGGACTACTTCCGGAATGTTCGTCTGAATAGGACATCCCAGCATACGGCAGCGGGGATTCTTGCACTGCAGGCATCGATTAGCTTCATTAATTACATGTACGGGCATTGCGGACCTCCTATTCCGGCAGAAATAATTGCCTTAGATTAAACATCTCACCATAAATAGTATCTCACTGATCCCGCTGATAATTAATAGCTCAAACCTATCATTTTATGGACTTTTCGGATGTATTGACGATCACAATGCCCGCGCTGACAAGAAGCAGCGCAAGGAGCCCTGTAAGGGAGAATGCCTCCCTGCCCTCTCCCAGGAACAGGGCCGACAGCAGAACGCCCATCACGGGATTGACAAATCCCAGGATCGACACACGGCTGACCGGGTTGTACTTGAGCAGTACGCCCCAAAGAGTGTAAGCGCCCGCGGAGATGAAGCCCATATAGAGCAGGTTCAGCGCGCAGCTTGCCGTATAGAATATAAGCTGTCCGCCCATCAGCGATCCGATCGCGTACAGGATCACGCCGCCGATCGGGAACTGGTAGCCGCTCAGGGCGACCGGGTTTTCGTCCCTCGAGAATATTTTGATCAGGCATCCGGATGCCGCATAGAAGAAATCAGCCGCCAGCATCGCGCCTTCGCCGGCGAGTGTTACTCGTCCGCCTTCCATGAGCGCCTGCCCCCCGCCGAGGATCAGCAGGATCCCGGCAAATCCGACAAGACAGCCCGCGAACTTCTTGAGCGTCATCTTCTCAAAATGGAAGATATAGACCGCGAACAGGATCGCGATAAAGTTGCCCGACGCGTTGATGATCGATCCGCGCACGCCTGACGTGTTTGCCAGCGCCATAAAGAAGAAATAATACTGTCCCACTGTCTGCACCAGTGACAGGACCAGGACATTCTTCCACGACTCCTTCTTAGGGAGGAGAAACTTACGTGCCAAAAGGGAGCCGAACAGGATCGTCATCACTCCCGCGATCATAAATCTGGCGCCCGCCAGCATGATCCTCGACGCGGTATCTTCCGGGCCGATCTTAAACAGTTCATAGGCGATCTTGATCGCCGGGGAAGCGCTGCCCCACAGCACGCAGCAGAAAATCGCCGTGAGAAGCGTTACCGGAAACCAGGCCCAGATCACTCTGTCCTTCCCGGAGCCTGTCTGTATTGTATCCGAACTCATAAAGCATACTCCTTTATGTTCAATATCAATTTGACAATCCCGATAATCTTAGAACGGATCGCCCTCTTATGCAATAGACAAAATCAGGAGTTTTCTGCACTATTTTGTGCTCATTGCAGGCCCTGCGCGGTATATAATCATTTATATGGTTATCAGACCCGGATAGGAGGCGGCAAACGCCGCCGGACAAGGAAGTGCCCCATGATCGAGCCCGAACTGGCAAAAAAATTCATAGAGCGTCTGACTCAGTACACAGAATACAATATCAACATCATGAATGAGAGCGGCGTGATCATCGCCAGCCGAGACCCTGCGAGGATCGGCACTTATCACGAAGTGGCGGACAGGATCATACACGGCGAACAGGACATGATCGTGATCCGCGATGAGAAAGAATTCCCCGGCGTTCTGCCCGGCATCAATATGGCGATCACGCATCAGGGACGCAAGGAAGGCGTCATCGGAGTGACCGGCGATCCCGACAGAATCCACGAGGTCGCTCTGATCACAAGACTCGCTATGGAGACAATGCTCCGCTATGAAAAGCAGCAGGAAGAAATCCGGCTGCGCAGGAACAGGAAAGAGCACTTTCTCAATATTTTGACACAGAAAGAATTTGCGGATTCCTCAGAACTGAGGGGGATCGCGCGGCAGCTGGGACTCGACGAGTCGCTGGTCCGGGTGCCTGTTGTCTGCCGGCTGATCGGCGCCGGGAATACAACAGCCGATCCGGAGGAGGCTCTGGAAGAGCTGCGGCGCGGAAAGGGGCACTGGATCCAGGACTTCAGCGCCGTTCTCGATGAGACGCATCTGCTGGTCTATAAGACGGTAAAGGTCAACGGCAGGAAGAACTTCGTCGATTACAGGGAGGAGCTCGCCGAATACCTTGAGCACATCCGGAACTGGCTGCACCGCAAAGGCGCCCGCGCCGTCTTCTATGTCGGATCGCTCCAGACTTCCTTCACACAATACTATTACTCGTACCGGCATTGTAAATGGCTGGAGTCCCATCTTCGGGAGCCGGACGGGATCGTCTTCTTTAACGATTATGTCCGGGAATACTTCCGGACGCTGGTGCCCCGCCAGGAGCTCATGAGGGCCTTTATCATCTACGCGCAGGAGATGCCGGAGGACAGCAGACAGCAGTTCGTCGAGATGATGCGGGCCTTTGAGGAGACCAATTACAACCTTTCCGAGTCGGCCGCGAGACTTTACATTCACAAGAACACCCTGATCTACCGCTACAACAAGTTCAAGGACATGCTCGGCGTAGACCCTCTGGAGAGTTCGTTGGACAGAGGATTTATGGAACTCTTATACATGTATCTGGCAAAATAGAGCCCGCGCCGCAGACATTGCGCACAGGCTTCTCTTATTTATTTGTTTTGACAATCATCTTTTCAGCACTTCTGTCGACACGGGAAAGTCAAAATATGTATCCGGGAAAGGCTCATCTTTCAGCGTGAAGTGCCACCACTCGCAGTCGTACGGCTCGAACCCTCCGCGGACCATCATATCCTGCAGGAACATCCTGTTCTCATACTGTTCCTTCGTAACTCCTTTATAATCGGGGTGAGAAACCTCGCTGAAATAGTCGAAGGGGCTCCCCATATCGACTTCCTTGCCTGTCTTCATATCGAGCAGCGTCAGGTCGATCGTGCTTCCTCTGCTGTGGCTCGACTTGCTCGCGATATATCCTTTTCTGAAGAGTTCCTGCTTCTCCAGATCCGGATAAAAGAACGGCTTCATGCGCAGGTCCAGATCATCCACGCCCCACAGCGTAAAGTGCCTGACCGCGGTAGCCGGGCGATAAGCGTCAAAAACTTTGATCCGGTATCCCATTACATTCAATTTGTTGCTGATCTCTTTGAGAGCTCTCGCAGCCTCTTTTGTCAGGATCGCGCAGGGCTGCTCATATCCGTCGACCCGGTCCCCCACAAAATTATATGTGGAGTGATAGCGGATCTCCTGTATGACGGCCGGCACATAGTCCGATACCAGCACAAAGTCTGAGGCGTTTAATTCTACTTCTCTCTGATAATCTCTTTCCATTTTTTCCATACTTTCTATCACACAGTTAGTTCTGTTCTATCTGATCAGTGCCTTTTCAGACAGTCCGCGGATGCCGTTATTACCAGCTCCACGGCAGATATGCGGCGAGCACCGCCAGGAACACCGCCGGCAGCATATTCGCGACGCGCACCTTCTTTCCCCAGACAAGGTTTACGCCCACACAGAAGATCAGGATCGAGCCGATCAAAGATAGATATGCGATCGCCATATCCGTCATGATCGGTGCGATCAGTCTCGCGAGCAGCGTTATGCTGCCCTCAAAAGCCAATACCGGAATAGCGGAAAAAGCACATCCTTTTCCCATGGACGACGTCATGACCGCCACAATGATGAAGTCCAGCACCGACTTTACCGCAAGCGTGGAATAATCTCCCAGTATCCCGTCCTGAATCGCACCGACGATCGCCATCGCTCCGATACACACTGTCAGCGATGTCGTCACAAAAGCATTGACGAACTGAGCGTCGCCGCTGTTCCCTGTCTTCTCTTTGAGCCACTCTCCGAATCTCTCAAAGCCGTTTTCGATCCCGATCAGTTCCCCTATGATCGTTCCTGCCGCCAGGCACAGCACGACCAGCATGGATTTCCCGCTAACGATCGCGCCGCCGTCAATCGTGAGCATTCCCTGCATCGCACCTGCGATGGCAATAAAAATAACGCTGATACCGCAAGCTTTATTAAGTGATTCCTGCTGATCCTGTTTGAATAATTTCCCGGTAAAATTGCCAAGGAGCCCGCCGGCAACAATTGCCCCGCCGTTTATTAGTGTTCCAAGTCCTATCATGTAAGTGTCCCTTCCTTAGGGGGTCAGACCCCTTGAAGGGGTCTGACCCCCTAGATGTCAATTTCCAAAAGGATCGG
>CADBIU010000010.1 GCA_902794825.1 uncultured Lachnospiraceae bacterium | reverse complement strand
GCGTTTCCGTATATTAGATAGAAGCACGAAAACGATATAGTTTTAAATACAGGAGGATTAGATCATGAGACTTTTATTGAATATACTTTGGCTGCTTTTCGGCGGACTCTTCAGCGCCCTTGGATGGGTACTTACGGGCTGTCTCTGGTGCATCACCGTAGTCGGCATCCCGGTCGGACTGCAGTGTTTTAAACTGGCAAGCATTTCTCTTGACCCGTTTGGCAAAGAGATCGTTTATGATGATGAAAACGCAGTTTCTTTCCTGCTCAACATCCTGTGGATCATCTTCGGCGGGATCGAGATGGCAATCGGCAACGCACTCATCGGAATTATACTCTGCATAACCATTATCGGAATCCCGTGGGGAAAACAGTATTTCAAGATCGCGAAGCTTTCACTCATGCCTTTCGGAGCAAGGGTTGAGCGCGAGCACATCCTGTAAATGGAAATTCAGAGGGTACTTACAGTCACAGAGACTGCAGGTACCTTTTTTTTGCCTGTTTTGCCAAAACATAGAAAGCGCAAATCTGCTTTAACGATTTTACGCCGTTAATTTTACGAGTGGATGAAAATGCTGTATGATAAAGGCGGACCTTATAAACAGGAGGTGCTGACATGTACAGTGAAAAAATCGTTGTGGGAGCGGGAACAGAGTATCCGCTGAATGGACTTATGACGCTTCCGTCTGATCTATCGAAGCCGGTGCCCGCCGTTGTGATGGTGCACGGCTCCGGAGCCAGCAATATGGATGAGAAGGTGTTGAAGCTGACGCCCTTCAAGGACCTTGCTGAAGGTCTTGCGAGACACGGCGCTGCTTCCCTGCGCTATGACAAGCGCACTTTTGTACACGCCCGCAGGATGATCAGGAATAAGCACCTCACCGTGAAGGAAGAGACGATCGAAGACGCGCTGCTCGCAGTACAGATGCTGAAGAGAGATCCGCGGATCGATCACGACCGCATCTATATTCTGGGCCACAGCATGGGAGCCATGCTCGCTCCGAGGATCGATGCGGAAGGCGCGGACGTGAAGGGGCTTATAATGATGGCGGGAACTCCTTACCGCCTCGAAGAAATTGTGCTGAGGCAGCTAAGACAGGCCGGACGCGGCAGCTCGATCCTTAAGAAGATCATCGGACTTGAGTACAGATTTTATAAAAAGAGATTTCGCGGCTTATATCAGATGAGCGACGAGGAAGCAAAGAAAAAGAAATTTGCGGGAAACCTGTCGCTTTACTACTTCAAGGAGATGGGGCAAAAGACTGCAGCAGACTATCTTTTGGCCAGCAATAAGCCGGTCCTGATCCTTCAGGGCGGCAAGGACTTCCAGGTACTTGCTAAGCGCGATTACCGGAAATTTAAGAAACTTCTTGCCGACAGGGAGAACACACAATATAAACTGTATCCTGAACTGAACCACGTCTTTGTGAAAGGAATCTATAATGACATTCTCAAGGCGTCGAAAGAGTACAGTGTGGAGCAGCACATCGGAGAAGATGTGATCGGGGACATCGCGGCTTTTATCCACAGTAATTGAAGGAAGGAATCATAATGACTGCAATTTGGGTTATTGTTCTGTCAATTATCATATTCACGGCGCTGGTGATCAATATGGCCTTTAAGCCGGCTTACTCCGCGAAACTGACGGCGTATCTGATGGTGATCGCCGTCCTGGGCGGAAGCATCATATACGGAAAAGGCTATACAGACGTCACCGGGAACGCATTCCTTTCGCTTGTGAGGACGCCGTTTTCCGTGATCGGCATGTTCCTGGGCAAAAATGATATGTCCGCGATCAGCGGGTCGGTTTGGATGCAGACGGGGCTTGGGGTATTCTGCTTCTGGCTCTTCCATCTGATGGCATTTTATTCCATTGCAAGCGCCGCAATGGTTACGGTGGGATCTGCCGGACTCAGGAAACTGAGGCTGTTTCTGGCGCTGAACGGGGATCTGACGATCATTTACGGCGTCAATGACAACAGTATAAAAGTGGGCCGCGAGTGCCTTGCCAATGAGAACTGCGCAGTGGTCATGATCAGCGAAAACGACGCGGAGCCCAGGGCGCAGGAAATCATCAATATGGGGATGGCGGTCATTACCGGCAAAGGGATCGCCCAGTCTTCTGAGCGGGAACTTCGGAAACTAAAGATCAGCAGCAGGAACAAAATAGAGATCTTTGCGCTCGACCAGAATCCACAGAAGAATCTTTTCTATGCCTTAAAACTCAAAGACGCGTTTGAAGAGATGAAAGTCTCCCCTGCAAAAACGAGCCTGACTCTGGCCGGAACTGAGGAGATCATCGCCTCCATGCTGCAGGTCTCGAAAGACGAGTACGGCTTCGGGTATGTAAATGTGTTCGAGGCTTCGGAACTTATGGCGAGGGCAATGATCAGGCTGTGTCCGCCCTGGGAATGTGTGAGTTTTGATGAGAGCGGGCGGGCTGTGCAGGATTTTGACTGCATAGTTGTGGGACTGGGGGAGTGCGGGCAGGCGGTCCTGCGCCACCTCATCATGAACGGCCAGTTTGTCGGCAGTCGTTTCCACGCCGCGGTGTTTTCTCCTATGAGCGGGCAGGAGGCCGGCTATCTCTTTGCGGAGTGCAAGGATCTTGTAAATCAGTATGAGATCGAACTGCACAATGACGACGGCAGGAGCAAAGAGTTCTACGACTACCTTGGAAGCCGCCTGGGCACAGTGAAATACATTGCCGTGTGCACCGGAAATGACGAGATGAATACAGAAATAGCTGACCATCTCATGCTATACCTCAAGAGGATGAACGCCGAAAATATCTGCGTTCTCAAGTGCGTCAAGGATCATGTCAGTTACCAGCAGGCGATCGGGAGCGGGATTTTGACCAAAAATGTGTATTCTTACGACATGCTTTCCGCTGTGAATGAGGACAGAAACGCGATCCTGATCAACAGTGTTTATGATGATTCTGACAGGTCCGATTGGGACAAGTGGGTGACCTGCGACTCTTTCAGCAAAATGTCCTCCAGGGCGTCCGCGGAATTTCTGCCTGCTATCGTCAGGGCTTCCGGAAGCACCAGGGAGGAGGCAATGAACGACAATTGGGAAAAACTGCTTGGTGAAGAGAAACTCAACGTGCTGGGAGAAATGGAGCACATGCGCTGGTGCGCTTTCCACTTCTGCAACGGATACAGAGCGATGACCGAAGAGGAGTTTGATAAAAGGGCTGAGGAATACATAGAGAATCTGCGGGAGGGAAAGCCCGCGAATCCCAGGATCGGCAAGGATACCGACGAGAGGAGCCACGCCTGCCTGATCCCCTACGATCAGCTGGACAAGCTGTCTGAGAAAGAAAAAAAGGTTACGGGAAGAAATGTTAACTATAAGCAGTCTGATATCAACAATGTCCTGATCATTCCCAGGATTCTGAGACAGGAACAGGCGGAGGGTTAAGATGAAACGAAATCTGAAACTGGTGGCAGGGGCGATCGGCGCCTATGCAGTCATAGTAGTCCTTCTGACAGTAGTGGAGTCGGGCGCGGACGGAGCTTCGATCAGAACGATCTGGGATGCCATATGGTATTCACTGATCACCCTGACTACTGTGGGTTACGGGGATCTGTCTCCTGTAACCGGTGCCGGCAGAGTTCTGGGGATCATTCTGGCACTGTGCAGTCTGGGGGTTTTATCCGCCGTGATCAGTGTCTCCATCCGCATAATCGGAGAACAGTTTCTGCCGATAGCGAAACTGTACAGAAACAGGGATAAGCAGTGGTATGTCTTTGGATCCGCAAACAGGGATTCCCTGACTCTGGCGCAGGAACTGGGCAGGGAAGAAAACTGTGTGCTCATCTTTCAAGGTGAGAATACCGGAGATGCGGGCTCGGGCAATATACTCTGCACGGACGCTGATATTGCCGCTCTTAAGGACCTCAGAGAAGGGGACGGCAGAATGACGGCCATTTTCATGGGTGAGGACCCTTGGGAGAATTACTGCGCGGGACTGGCGGCGGCAGAAAAGTCCATTGAGTGCTACTGCATGTCAGACATGATGATCGATTCAGTGCCCGACAATATGCATTTGTTTGGGAAAGCGGAGTGCCTGGGACGATGGTACTGGCAGTATCATCCTCTTCTTTTGAGGGAAAAGACAGTAGTTCTGATCGGATGCGGAAAATACGGGAGCGCGCTGCTGGAGAGAGCGCTGCTCACCAATGTGTACACGCCCGATCGAACCGTGGAATACCATGTGTTCGAAGACGAAGCGGGATTTGCCGACATGCACGGCGAACTTGTCCGCGCGCTGAATTCCGGAGATTCGCAGGAGGACAGGCTTGTATTCCACAAAGAAAAGTGGCATGAGAAGATGGACCTTTTGAGAAAGGCCGACCGCATCATCATCTGCAGGGACGACGACTCGCTTAATCTTGACGTGCTGGAGAAACTCAGCACCTGGTTCGGCATCAGAAAGAATGTACATGTCCGGCTGTCGGAGGAAATGCCGGGTGTGCAGTCTTTTGGCAGAGGAGAGCAGATCCTGACAAGGGAGTATGTCATGAAAGACGCCCTGAACAGGCAGGCTGTGATGATGAACGATATCTACAACCGCGGATCCTCCAGCCCGACAAAGTGGGAGGACCTGAGTTATTTCCTCAAGCAGTCCAATATTGCCGCGGCGGACCACCTGCTTGTCAAAATTCGGTACTTACTCGGAGATGAGACGATCACCGCCGTAACTCCCGAGAACTGCAGGCGGGCTTATGAGGTCTACCGCAGCACAAGGGAGATGAGAGGAGAAGAATATCAGGAGATGGAGCACCGGCGCTGGATGCATTTTTACCTGATGCACAATTGGTGCCGAAGCGAAAAACGTGACAATGAGAAAAGACTGCATCCGCTGATGCAGCCCTATGCGGAACTCGCCCCCGCAGAACAGAAAAAGGACGCCTATGCATGGGAGATGCTTGGTATGATCTTTGAGTGATGAAAGACAGTACTTACATCGCAGGATTAACATCAGAAAGAGAATCATTATGAATCAGACACACAGCCTAAGAAAAATGGAAAACCGGATCGCTGTTTATCTCGGCGCGGTGTCCCTTATACTTGTACCTCTATACATCAAAGGGAGTTATTTTGGGCTGATCGAACTGAAGGCCAGGGTTTTTTTATACGCCGCGGTCCCCGCGGTCCTTACTGCAGCGGTTCTTGCGGCCGCAGGGATCTTTTTTGATGGCGGCAGGCGTAAAAGCAGCGTCAGGATATCCTCGATATTGCTTTTGATCATAGGTTTGTGGTCGCTGTTTTCTTCATTCATGTCTATAAACCCGGAACTGTCGCTGACCGGGAGCAGAGGATGGAAAGTCGGATCGATCATGACAGTGGTGCTGATCCTGACTACGATCATCGTTTCCGGGAATCTCCGGTTTCATTCCTATATGCTGCTTCCGATCATGGCAGTAAATATCTTTATCAACTCTCTGGCAGTGATCCAATCGGCCGGAATCAATGTGTTCGGACTTCAGAACGGACTGATCAAAGAGCAGTATTATGTCTATATGACGACCATCGGGAACTCTAACAGTTATTCGGGATATCTGTGCCTGCTGCTTCCCTTGTTCTGGGGGGCCTTTTTGTCGTGTAAGGAGCGGGCGACGGAATTACTGTACGGTCTGTTTGCAGTAGTTGGATTTATGGGATTCATTATGGCGGAAAGCGACAGCAGCTATGCCGGGATCGGTATCTGTATGTTGTTCATGCTGCTTTTCGTCTTTGGCGCAGATGATCACGCGGAACAATATCTGAAGCGGTCATCGGTTCTGGTGGTGCTATATGGGGGATGTCTTTTATTTGTGAGGTATTTTCCGCTGTTTGAAGCTAAAAGAGCGGAATTTGCAGGTCTTTCATGGAAAATGCTGTGCAGTCCTGTGCCGGAGATATTGATATCAGGCGGCATCATTCTTTATCTGTCGGCCGGGAGACTGATACAAAGCAAAAAAGAGCGGTACCTGTTGATCGCGCTGGAGGTGCTGATCATAGCTGCAATCTGCGGTTTTGCCGTGAGCATGGTCATGAATTTTAACGACGGATGGGGAAACGGCCGGGGGGAGATCTGGAGGATCAGCTGGGAGTACTTCTGCAAACTGCCTCTTCGATATAAGATAACGGGAATCGGACCTGAGATGGTCTTTCAGGCTTTCATTGCGCATCTCGCCGAGACCGGAAGCAATGTGGTGACTGCTCATAGTGATATTATGCAGGTGCTTCTGACACAGGGAATAGTCGGTCTTGTCCTGTACATGTCCTTCTGGGGATATCTGACGGCGTTGTTTTTCGGAAAGAAACTATGGAAGAGCAACACGGCCGTATTCTTTTTCCCCTTGGCGGCTTATTGGGGGCAATCACTGTTTTGCACGGTTTATCCGATCACAGCAGCTGTTTTCAGTTTTATGGCCGGCCTGTATTTAAGATACGCAGATCGAGAAGACTGAGTCTTTTTTCAAAATTTCACATAATAAACACTGACGAACGGCGAAAATCTGTTATAATAGCAATGTTTTGCAGGATCAGACCGCCTGCAATCCGCAGAGATCGGCCCGGTTCCGCCTGAATCCGGACCGTGAAGATGAAACTGAGAGGAGAATAACCGTTATGGCCGGGAACAAGAACACGAAGTATGATGGAATGAGCGCCAGCAAGGCAAAGCGCGAGCGCGCAAAGGATGAGCGCGAGCAGGTTAAACGCGCGGCGACAAGAAATAAAGCGATCGGGATCGGGATCATCGTATTGATTGCCGCACTGATCGGCGCTGCTTATGGCAGAAGATGGTATATTGAGAAGAACAAGACTGTGGCTTCCACTGATTACAGCGCTATGCTGAATGACGACGGCACTATTAAAGACGTCAATGTGGCTGATTACGTCAAGACTTTTGACGTAAACGCTGTCAAGATCGCCAGCGCGGACGTGGAGTATACGGACGAGAAGATGCAGGAGGATATCAATGCTCAGCTGTCGAATCACAGGGCCCTGAATGCTGACGCTGCTCTCGCTGTCAAAGACGGCGATGTAGTCAACATCGACTATGTTGGAACGATCGACGGCACTGAGTTTGACGGCGGAAGCGCGCAGGGATATGATCTGACGATCGGTTCCGGCTCTTTCATCGACAACTTTGAACAGCAGCTCATCGGGACGCATCCAGGCGACCAGGTGACTGTCAATGTGACTTTCCCGGAAGAGTATGCGAATAACCCTGATCTGGCCGGAAAGGCAGCGGTTTTTGCGGTAACAGTTAACGGAATTAAGGAACTTCCCGAGTTTAACGATGAATTCGTCAAGACCAATCTCGCTGACTACGCACAGACTGTTGAGGAATACAAACAGTATCTGAAAGATACCAATTATAAGAACAATCTCAATAGCGCAGTGAGCAAGTACATCAGCGACAATATTTCCGCTGACAAATATCCGGATGCTTATCTCAAGCAGCTTAAGGCTCTTCAGATGACGCTCAACGAGGAAGAATTCAACTACATGGCCCAGATGTACGCGCAGTATGGCATGGACTTCTCTTACGGCAGTGTCATGGAGTACAAGGGCGCGGCCAATACCGAGGAGTACGAAAAGGTCCTTGAGGAAGACGCCAAGAAGTTCTGCCTCAACAACATGGCTTACCAGGATCTGGCAGCCAAGGCAGGGATCGCGATCACAGATGAGGACTATGAAGCCTTCAAGACAGAGAACGGCGTTACCGAAGATATCGAGACGATGTACGGCAGGCCCTATCTGATCCAGCAGTACGTCCTGCCCGAAAAGGTGGAAGCGTATATCGCGGAACATGCAGCCGTAGAATAAGCCTGTAACCTGAATGTAGTAAGAAAATGCGCTCGCTCAGAGCGCATTTTTTTGCCGGCAGATAAATAAAAGCGCGAGGTATAAACCGAATTGCAGAAGGATCATAAAAGCTATATAGTGAAGAAGGTCATTATTGCGGCGGCTGCGGCATTCACAGTGCTGGCTGTATCTTTTGGCATATATGCGAGCGACTATTACCGCGCCGATGAATCAGTGAAGGCTTTTCTGGTCTCAGATGAGAAGGTGCGGGTGGAAGAGACGGTCAGGCTGGTAATGGAAGCCGTCAGATCGCAGCAAATCGGCGAGAGCGGCAATTGAAAGGATATAAATGAAGCGGGAATTTCTGATCTCAAGACTTGACGAACCGAATATAGCGCATACTTATGTTTGTGAGTCTGACCAGAATCTGCTCAACAACATTCGCATTCTGTGCACCAGACAGCCGGAGACTCTGAGGTATTTCGTGCCTGAGGAACTGTTCTGGGAGATCAAAAACGGCGAGACGGTCGCGATCACGGCGGAGTGTTATGACGAGTACGGCAGACGGTTGTTTACTGTGGATCCGCTGAAAGTGCTGTCCGGACAACTCTGGGACGAGAAGATCTATCTGGAGGACGATGAGGGGCTGGACATC
The DNA here is from genome assembly GCA_902794825.1 of uncultured Lachnospiraceae bacterium. Classification (GTDB taxonomy): domain Bacteria; phylum Bacillota; class Clostridia; order Lachnospirales; family Lachnospiraceae; genus CAG-791. The sequence goes on along the minus strand of CADBIU010000010.1, from coordinate 29,608 downwards.
CGTATCCGGATTGAGGGATATGCGCTTCCGGCTCCGGGAGAATCGCAGACGGAATTTATAAGACCCCTTAAGTATCGCAAGACGCCCGGCGGACCGACGCAGGGCAAGGCCGGTAAGACCGGAGCGCGCAGCGCGGCGGGTGAGAGCGCGCAGAGACGTCAAGCGGCAGGAGGCAGCGGTGCGCGGGGAAATTCCGGAGCGGCTAAGAGCGCGCGGGGCGGTTCAAAGGTGCAGGAAGAGGATCCCACTTTCCGGCGCAGGAAGAAATCACCGGTCAAGGCGATCGTCCTGGCGCTGATGCTGTCAGCGGCAGCCGCAGCTGTATGGTATATGCGGGACACTTCCGTGAAGAGGTTTGGGAAGAGCATTGACGCCGCCCATTACGCAAACGCGGTGACGATCTACAACAGCGAGATCCTGGGGCATGAGGCGAAGGAGCAGAAAGCGGATCCCAAAGCCCGGGAGGCCGTGAATACTGTCAGAGACAGATATATGGATGAACTGTGCGGGTATCAGGATACCTGCGCGTATCTGAATATTTTGACGGGGTTTGAGAAGGACGAACTCTCGGAAATGGCGGAAGGCGCTCTGGCGGAGGTGGAACTCTACGAGGTCTCTTCGGCAAGCTTTAAGGAAGGCGTGACCTTCATGGAGAACCGCGAGTATGTCGCGGCGATCAAGGCTTTTCTTAAGATAGAGGAGTCGTCGACTGTCTATGGGGACGCGCAGAAGAATGTGAAAGCCTGTGTGGATCAGCTGCTGAAGACCGCGGAAAGTCCGGAGACGGAGGCAGAGTATCTTGCGGCCATAGAGCAGATCGATGCGGCAATAGCGCTTCTGCCTGATAATACGGATTTGAAACAGAGCAGGGAGTCCTGTTTGTCAAAATATCACACCCTTGTGCGCAGCAATGCTTTCAGGGAGGCCGACCAGATGGCGGCGGACGGTGATTTCGAGGAAGCTTTTGCCAGGATCGACAAGGCTCTGGAGATACTGCCCGAGGACGAGCAGCTCACACAGAAAGCGGAAAATCTCAGGGCCGCGTTTGTGGCTTATGTGACCAGGGAAGCCGCAGGATCTGTTGACGCCGGGGATTTTGACGAGGCGTACAGGATCGTGGAGGAAGCCTCAGAGCTCTACTCCTGCGATGCTCTGGATGCGCTTAACGGGCAGATTGAAGAGGCCGAGAGCGGTCTTAAACCGGAGATAAACGAGTATACGGCGGTAAAAGTCGCCTTTGCAGAGTATCCCGGGGAACTTAAGGGCACCGTAAAGAAGCAGGATTACACAGTGAAAGCGGCGGGAGGACCATGCAGTTTCTTCCTCACCGGAGTGGAGGGCACGCTCAAGGCGCAGATTCTGGTCAAAGGACCGGAAGGCGCGGAGATCGTGAAACAGACCGGCCTTGTGAACGGAAGCGAAGTGAACTGCGTCCTCGAAAAGGACAAGACTTATACTGTTTCCGTGGAAGCAGTGGAAGGAGAGGGCAAATATGTCCTGCGCTTCGGGCAGAATAAAGCACAGGCGGATGTCTCAGCCTATGAACTTGTCCGTGACAGCATGGAGTTTAAGGGGCAGTGCAACAGTTACTCCTTTGTGCCGGAGAACAGCGGTACTTACCGCTTTGATGTCAGCGGAGCCGATAAGGAACTTGCGCTGAAGACGGACATATATGACGCGAGAGGCGGAAAAGTCTTCGGGGATATTCTGGCGGCCGGAAGCGGCGTTACACTGGAACTGAACGCGGGTGAGACTTACAGGATCGACGCGGCGCAGTCCGGGAAGACAGGGGAGTACGCACTGGCGGTCGGCAAGCAGGAATCCGCCTCAGACATCAGCGGGAAGAGCATCGTACCCGGCATTGTCACTTATAAGGATCAGAAGAAGACTTATACCTTTACAGCTGCCGATTCCGGAAAGTACCGGATCACGATCGGCAACATGCAGGACGGCTGCAGCGTGAAGATGTATGTCTACAGTCAGCTGGGGGACAGACTCGAGGGAGCCGATGAGATGGGCAGTGGAAGCGATCTGTCTGTGATCCTGAAAGAAGGGCAGGGCTATCAGCTCCGGATCACACAGATGAGCGGGACCGGAAACTATACGATCACAATGGTAAAGGAGTGACCTGCGTCACTCCTTTGTCGAAAAATTAAAATTATTCAGTTCATCACCAAGATTGTCGAAGAACCGGCCTGCGTGGATCCCGTCGATGAGGGCGTGGTTGAAGAAGAGAGTGACGGGGATCGATGTTTTGACCTTTTCCGTTACCCGGCCATCCTCAAGGGCAAGATATTTCTCCGTCCTGTATCCTCCCCAGCAGAAACTCGGATTAGAAAAACTGCCGCCCGGGTAGGGCATCATGGCTTCCGTATAGTTGAACCAGGGGACGCAGGATATAAAGAGAAGACCCAGAACATCGCCTTCTTCCTCTTCCAGGTGCTCAGAGTGAAGAGCGGCGTCCTGTTTGACGCGGCTCTCTTTGAGGTACTGCGCGAAGGGCTGGTTGACGTTCACATTGCAGTAGCGGTAGGTGTCGTCAGGAAGAGATACGATGTATGACGGGTTGCAGTAATCATACTCCACGATTTTATCATCGACAATGCGCTGGCGAAATTCCGGGATCCGGTTGGCAGCCCGCACGACGGCGTACTGAAAGCTCAGGAAGAAGGGACAGCCGGACGCCTTGAGCCTGGAGAGCCAGTCGGTGATGTCGACCTGAACGGTAATGGATACGCAAGGCTGCTGCATAGTCAGGAAATGCCTGAAGTGGTCGAGTCTGGGGTACTTGGTCATATCGATATATTTGCGTGACATAGTGCAGTTGATCTCCTTGTGGTGTTCAGTTGTCAGTGTGTTGTTTGGGCAAGTTCATTATACACAAAAAGTCGTGGACTAATGAAGAGTAAAGCGGGAGAGGATATATGAAAATTCTGATCGGAATTCTGTTGCTGCTGTTGGCTTTGGGAGCCGCGGCGCTCGCGCATACGCTGATGATCCCGGCGCGGAAGTCGGACTATGTTCCGTCAAAAGACGATGCGCGCGCCCTTCCCTATGCGGAAAAACTGTCGCGGATGGTGAAATACGACACAATTTCCTATCCGAACACAGACCAGCGTGAGACATTCCTGGGATATCACAAGATCCTTGCGGAACTGTTTCCTCTGGTACACGCCCGTTTGGACAAAACAGAGATCGGCGGAAGTTTGCTCTATCACTGGAAGGGGCGATCGGATGATTATCCGGTGGTGCTCATGGGACATCAGGACGTAGTACCGGTCTCCGGGGAGTGGACCAAACCTCCTTTTTCAGGAGAAATCTCTGAAGGAAAGGTCTGGGGGCGCGGATCCGTAGATACGAAGTGCTCATGTATGGCTTTTTTCCAGGCGGTGGAGGAACTGCTTGCGGAGGGGTATGAGCCCGAACAGGACATCTGGCTCTCTACTTCCTGTACAGAGGAGTGGGGAGGTCCGGGATGTCCCGCTCTGGTGGAAGAACTGCGGGGGCGCGGTGTAAAGCCCTGGCTGGTATGCGACGAGGGCGGCGGTCTTTACACGGACCCGATGATGGGGATCAAAGGGAATTTTGCCATGATCGGCATATCGGAGAAGGGCAGGGCCAACGTGAAGTTTATTGCCCGGGGCAAGGGCGGCCACGCCAGCACTCCGCAGAAAAACTCACCGATCGAAAGGCTGTCGGCCTTTGTGTGCGATGTGGAGCGTCACTGTCCCTTCCGCAGCGAAATGGAACCGGAGACGAGGGCCATGCTGGAGGCGCTGGCACCCGCGGCTTCCTTTCCGATCCGGCTGATCCTTGAGAATCTGTGGCTCTTCCGCTATCCGATCGAGTGGTTTACGCCTCGTATTAGCGGGCAGGCCGCGGCTATGCTCAGGACGACGATCACCTTTACGATGGCTTCCGGCTCCAATGCTTACAATGTAATGCCGCAGGAAGCGACTCTCGGCGCGAATCTTCGCTTCGTCCACCACCAGGATATGAAGGAGAGCCTTGAAGTTATTAGAAGGATCGCCGCCAAATATGACCTGGAGATGGAAGTAGTCCACGGAACGGCCTGCACAAGAATGATCGATCACAAGGGCGAAGTGTACCGCTATGTAGCAGACACCGCCGCCAAAACATTCCCCGGCTGCATCAGCAGTCCCTATATTCTGACAGCGGCGACTGACGCCACTTTTTACGATGAGATCTGCAATAACTGTATCCGCTTTGCCCCGATCGTGTACGGGCAGGAGGAGAAGAAGGGGATCCACGGCGTCAACGAGGCGCTGCGCTATGACTGCCTGCCGGGCGCGGTGGATTTCTATAAGAACCTGATCGTTGATAACCACAAGGCTCTGTGATAATTGCGGCGCTTGACTATTTTGGCCGTCATGTTATACTGATTTAGCGCGCTCGCGCCGACAGTTCGTTTGTGCCATCCTGTCGTTAAACAAAACCAGGACAGCTGCGATATATGCTGTATGCATATATCGGTGTTTTCATTTAGATTTAAGATGAACTTCAGCTCCGCGGTGCAGGCCGTGGAGCTTTTTTGCTCTGTTTGGGAGGAAAGCGATGTACTACATCAGATCTGAGAGCAGTTTTGACTCGGCGCATTTTTTGAAGGGATATGCCGGAAAGTGCAGCAATCTGCATGGTCACCGCTGGAGAGTGGTGGTGGAGCTGCAGGCGGAAGAGCTCATCGGCGAAGGGCAGATGAGGGGAATGGTTCTGGATTTTGGAGATCTGAAGAAGTTCCTCGGCGGTATGTGCGACAAACTGGATCACTGCCTGATCTGTGAGAGCGGCTCTTTGAGGCGGAAGACGATCGAGGCGCTGACAGAGGAAGAATTCCGCATAGTGGAGGTGCCCTTCAGGCCGACCGCGGAAAACTTCGCGCGGTACTTCTACGAGGAGACTGCAGCCGCGGGATTTCCGGTACACCGCGTAGAAGTATATGAGACACCGACAAACTACGCGGCGTATGAGTGATACAGGGGCAGATCAGATGAGAGTTGCGGAAAAATTCATAAGCATTAACGGCGAGGGAACCCGCGCCGGAGAACTGGCTGTGTTCGTGCGCTTCACCGGCTGTAACCTTCGGTGCAGTTACTGCGACACGATGTGGGCCAATGAGCCCGGGTGTCCTTATGAGGAGATGAGTCCCGCGCAGATCTGCGAATATGTGAGATCAACGGGAATCAAAAATGTGACGCTGACCGGCGGAGAACCCCTTCTTCAAAAGGATATGGACAAACTGATCAGCCTTCTGATATCGGAATGCGGCGTCCGTGTCGAGATAGAGACAAACGGAGCTGTGGATTTGCGCCCCTTCGCTGAACTTCCCGAGGGCAGGCCGTTGTTCACGATGGACTACAAGCTTCCGTCCAGCGGATATGAGGACCGGATGATCGCGGAGAACTTCAGCGTTTTGGAGAAAGAGGACACGGTGAAATTTGTGTCCGGCAGCCGGGCCGATCTGGAGAGGGCAGGCGAGATCATAGAGAAGTACGGTCTTCTCGACCGGTGTCATGTGTACTTCAGCCCGGTCTTCGGCCGGATAGAGCCGGCAGAGATCGTTGATTTTATGTTGAATAAGCGGATGAACAAGGCCAGGATCCAGATCCAGATGCATAAGGTGATCTGGGACCCGAATGAACGGGGCGTGTAGTAGAGACAACAATGGGATTTCGAGAAATGCGCGTGACGCGCGGCGGAGAGAGATCAGATGATTGACGAGAGAGCGATAGAAGAGCATATAAGGGGAATCCTGATCGCTCTGGGAGATGACCCGGAGCGCGAAGGCATCAAAGACACGCCGAAAAGAGTGGCAAAGATGTACTCGGAAGTTTTCGAAGGCATGAACTATACAAATCACGAGATCGCGGAGATGTTCGGCAAGACTTTCGAAGAAGGATTTGACGAGGAAATGGCCTCCGACCCGGGCAGAGTGGTGGTCATGAAGGATATCGACATGTTCTCATACTGCGAGCATCACATGGCGCTCATGTATGACATGAAAGCGACTGTGGCTTATGTGCCCGGCAGCAAAGTTATCGGCCTTTCCAAAATAGCGCGCGTCTGCGACATGGTTGGCCGCCGCCTGCAACTGCAGGAGAAGATCGGCAGAGACATCGCGGATATCATTTCTGAGATTACCGGCAGCGAAGATGTTGCGGTCACTCTGGAGGCTTGCCACAGCTGCGTCACAGCCCGCGGCATCAAGAAGACGAACACCAAGACTTACACAGCGGAACTGCGCGGACGCTTCAGGACGGATCCGATGCTGCAGTTCTGCATAAAATAAGAGGAATGAAGATGAAAGCATTGGTATTAAGCAGCGGCGGCGTGGACTCCACGACGGCGCTCGGCATGGCTATAGTCAAATACGGCAAAGAAAACGTGATAGCACTGTCCATTTCCTACGGACAGAAACACGATAAGGAAATTCAGGCGGCATCCGCTGTGGCAGAATATTACGGAGTCGAACAGTTATTCCTGGATTTGAGCCTGATCTTCAGCTACAGCAATTGCTCCCTTCTAAAGCAATCCACCGAGGAGATCCCGGAGGAGAGCTACTCCGAGCAGATTAAGGCAACAGGAGGAAACAAACCGGTCAGCACTTATGTTCCATTCCGAAACGGCCTCTTCCTTTCCTCAGCTGCCAGTATCGCTCTCAGCAAAGGTTGCGGCGTGATCTACTACGGCGCCCATGCGGACGACGCGGCGGGCTGCGCGTATCCCGACTGTTCACCGGTCTTCAACAATGCGATGAACGAGGCGATCTGGGAGGGCTCCGGCCGCCAGCTTCGAATTGAGGCGCCCTTTGTCAACATGAACAAGGCTGACATTGTGCGTATCGGCCTGGATCTGGGCGTTCCTTACGAACTGACGTGGTCCTGCTATGAGGGCGGCGAAAAGCCCTGCGGAAAGTGCGGCACCTGCATCGACAGAGCGGCAGCGTTTGCGGCCAACGGAGTTGAGGACCCGGCGTTGAGTATTTAGTATGGACGGAAAATGACGAGACACAGTCTTACAGGAATGGAGAATGAATATGAGAGAAACCGAGGGACTTACTTTACTGGGAAACAAGAACGTGAAATATGACACTGATTACAATCCGGATCTGCTCGAGACTTTCGAGAACAAGCACCCGGAGAACGACTACTGGGTCAAGTTTAACTGCCCGGAGTTCACGTCGCTTTGCCCGATCACCGGGCAGCCTGATTTCGCCAATATTATCATTACATATGTGCCTGCCAAGCGCATGGTAGAGAGCAAGAGCCTGAAGCTCTACCTCTTTTCCTTCCGCAACCACGGCGATTTCCACGAGGACTGCGTCAACAAGATCATGAAAGACCTGATCAAACTGATGGATCCCAAGTACATTGAAGTGCGCGGCCGTTTCCTTCCCAGGGGCGGCATTTCCATCGATCCCTGGTGCAATTACGGAAAGCCCGGCACAAAATGGGAGAAGATCGCTGAGAACCGGATGATGTGGTTCGATATGAACCCGGAATCAGTGGATAACCGGTAAACGAATTTATATATGAGTGAATATAAGGAAGGCATTTCACGGTCTTTGGGCTTGAAATGCCTCCTTTTTTCTGTAAACCTGCTGCCGAGACTTGCCAAAAAAAGAACGAAATATCGTCAAAAAAAACCGGCATACCCCTTGTGAGAACCCTTTACTGGCGGATTTTCCGCCAATAAAGGGTCAAGTAAGTATATACTAGTGGTCTGGGACCCTGTGAGTACCCTTTTGCACTTCCCTTTACTGGCGGATTTTCCGCCAATAAAGGGCCAAGTAAGTATATACTAGTAGTCTGGGACCCTGTGAGTACCCTTTTGCATTTCCCTTTACTGGCGGATTTTCCGCCAATAAAGGGCTGCGGAAAGGCCTGTATCGGAGTTTTTCGGCGGAAAAACACGCGAAATTAACGATATACTGTGTGCAAGGGAGAACGACGGCCAGGAAAGAAGAGTATGATTTATGAGAAATGAAAGTTTAAACAGAATTTCAGATAATAAATCGAACAATAAATCAAACAATAAATCAGATGCCGGGCATGAGAGTGCCGGTAATCGGATCGTGCTCAATGCCCAGCAGTCGGAAGCGGTGAAGACGGTGGAAGGACCGGTTCTGTTGCTGGCGGTGCCCGGAAGCGGTAAGACAACAGTTCTGGTACTGAGGCTGGGATATATGATTCTTAACTGTGGGATCAAGCCGGAGAATATTTTGACAGTGACGTATACGGTCGCTGCTACGCGGGACATGGCGCAGAGATTTGCGGGATATTTTGGCGCGGAACTGGCGGAACGGCTGGAGTTTCGGACGATCAACGGGATCTGCGCGAAGATCATAGCGTATTACAGCCGGATGATCGGGAAGAAGCCGTTTGAACTGGTGACAGATGAAAAGAGTACGGCGGGCATCCTGACTCAGATTTATCAGCAGGTGGAGCAGACCTGGCCGACGGAGGCGGATCTGCGCAAGGTGCGGACACTTATCACCTATATTAAGAACCAGATGCTGACGGAAAAGGAGATCAGGGCGCTCGGTAAGCAGAAGGGAAGCCCCTTGAGAGCGGCGGACTGTGACATCAATATCGCCGCGATTTATGAGCGGTACAACCACTGGCTGCGGGACCAGCATCTGATGGACTATGATGACCAGATGGTGTATGCTCTGACAATTCTGCGCAAGGTGCCGCAGGTACTGGAGTATTTTCAGGAGCAGTACAGGTATATCTGTGTGGACGAGGCGCAGGACACATCCAGGATCCAGCACACGATCATTGCCCTGCTGGCTTCAAAACATGACAATCTCTTCATGGTCGGAGACGAAGACCAGAGTATTTACGGCTTCCGGGCCGCCTGTCCGGAGGCGCTGATAAATTTTGAGAGAGAGCACCGAGGTGCCAAAGTATTGCTGATGGAGCAGAATTATCGCTCCGGCAGCGGGATCGTTCGTGCGGCGGACCGCTTTATACAGAGAAATACGCTCCGGCACGCCAAACACATGATTTGCGCAGACGGCGCGGCGGAGGGGCCGGAAGTCAGAGAGATCGCGCTCAGGAACCGCAAGACCCAGTACAGCTATCTGCTGAAAGTGGCGGATGGGTGTGAAGAAGAGACGGCGGTTCTGTATCGGAATAATGAGAGCGCTATACCGGTGGTCGATCTTTTGGAAAGAAATAATGTGCCATACCGGATCAGGAATGCGGAGATTGGCTTTTTCACGCATCGGACGGTGACAGATATTTCGAATATCATTAAGCTGGCTTATGATCCACATGATACAGATGCTTTCATGGCGGTTTATTACAAGCTGGGGCTGTATCTGAACAAGGAGACGGCTGCACTGGTCTGTGACCTGAGCAGTCGGATCGGGATGCCGATTCTGGAAACGGCCTTAAGGTATGCGGATCTCAAACCCATGACGCTTAAAAGCGTGAGATCGATCCGCACGCATCTGGAGAATATGAAGGATGATCGGGGAGACCAGGCGGTTTTGAGGATCGTGCGCTTCATGGGATACGGCGAGTATCTGGAAAATGCGGGGATCAGGGACAGTAAGATCTATATTTTGAAAGCGATTGGTTCGCAGACAGAGTCTCCGGCTGAGCTGCTGGACCGGATCGGATATCTGGAAGATATTTTCCGCGGGAAGGAGTCGGATCCGGACTGTCCCTTTATACTTTCCACAATTCATGCCAGTAAGGGGCTCGAATATGATACAGTTTACTTGATGGATGTGGCCGACGGGCTGTTTCCGGAGGAAGTTCCGGCGAGTATGAAGTATATGCAGCCGGAGGAGCGCCGTGCGTTCGAGGAGGAGAGGCGGCTCTTCTATGTGGGGATGACCAGGGCCAAAAAGCGCCTGTTTGTGTTCACGGCGGGGGCAAAATCAGTGCTGGCGGATGAACTGTTCGGCAGAGAAAAGGTGAGGAAGCGGTAATGGCAGCGGAAAGAATGCCTGATTTTAAAGAGATAAACAGACTGATCGAGAGTCTTCAGATGCTGGACCGGAGTTTTCAGAGGATCACTGCGGAGTACAAGGGTCATGAGGAAAAGGTGAAGCAGGCCTGCATGACGCAGCTTAAAAGGCAGTCTGCGGAATTCCTCAAAGAGATCCCGGTTGAGGAACTGAAGAACTCTAAGGCCGGCATACGGATCAGCGCGCTTCAAAACGCGGGATACAACACTCTGTATGACCTCTATACGGCGGATAACCGGAAACTGATGAATATCGAAGGGATCGGAGAGAAGCAGATCTCCTCGATCCGGAGCATTATAGGAGAGTTCCTGAACCGCCTTTCAACAAGAGCCCGCATAAGGCTGACGGCCGACAGGGACGACATTCACAGCAGGACTCTGATCCACGAGATCGCCAGGTTCAGAAAGATAGAGCAGATCGCGAGAGAGGCGGGCCCGCTGACGGCGAGTGTGCACGAGACGATCAGCGCTCTCACGGAAGCAGTTCCGATCCGGAGCCGTCTTCGCTGGATCTTTTCCTTTGGCGGCACAAAAGTAGAGACGATCAGGGCGATCGGCGATATTTTGACCTATTGCAGGAGCGCCGAGTATAACCTGGTGAAGAGCCTGATCTCCCAGTACGGCGAAGCCGAAAACATGGGCGTGCTCGACGCCATGGAGGATTTTAAAAAGAACAGCGCCTCCTACTACGCCATCATAGAGCGGCTGACGGGAGCAGGCGCAAAGCGGGAACTGGTATACAGCAGTGTCCCTGCGCAGCTGGCGGAGGAAATTGACGCCTTTGCGCTGGACTTACGCGGATTTAAGGGGAATCTCCGCGCCTATCAGGAGTTCGGCACACGGTACATTCTGACTATGAAGAGGGTGCTTCTGGGCGACGAGATGGGGCTTGGCAAGACGATCCAGGCCATTGCCGCGATGACGCACCTCTACAGGGAAAACGCACAGAGCCGTTTCCTGGTGGTCTGCCCGGCGTCCGTCATGATCAACTGGTGCCGTGAGATCCAGAAATTCAGCGACATTCCGGTTAATCTCCTGCACGGCCCTATGCTGGAGGACTCACTGCTGTGCTGGAAAGAGCTCGGCGGCGCTGCTGTGACCAACTACGAGAGCATGGGCAAAATAGTGGGGGACATCGACAATCAGCTCACACTTTCCATGCTGATCATCGACGAGGCGCATTACATTAAGAATCCGGAGGCCAAGAGGACGCAGTACATTCACGCCCTTGAGGATGAATCGGAGAGGATCCTGCTCATGACAGGAACGCCCCTGGAGAATAAAGTCAGGGAGATGTGCGAGCTGATCGGTTTCGTGCGCCCGGACATGGTGAAAAGTGTCCGCACTTACGCGGGAATGAGGCAGCTTCCGGCTTTCCGCGAGATGCTGGCGCCTGTATATCTTCGCAGGCAGAGGGACATGGTGCTCGATGAACTGCCTCCTCTGACAATTGAAGAGGAGTGGTGCGAGATGACGGCGGAAGACGCGGCAGCCTACAGTGCAGAGGCAATAGGCGGAAACTTCATGGGGATGCGGCGAGTCTCTTTCCTGCAGGATGATCTTAGGACTTCTTCCAAGGCGCAGCGCCTTATGGAACTCTGTGAACAGGCGGTGGAAGGACGGGAAAAAGTGATCATTTATTCCTATTTCCGGGAGACGATCCGGAAAGTATGCGATTTTCTGGGGCCTATGGTCATCGGCTCGATCACAGGGAGCACGCCGGCGGAGGAACGGCAGGATCTGATCGATAAATTCTCCCAGGTTCAGGACGGGGCAGTCCTGGTCTGTCAGGTCCAGGCCGGCGGAACCGGGCTCAACATCCAGGCGGCAGGCATTGTGATCTTCTGCGAGCCGCAGATCAAGCCATCTCTCACCTGGCAGGCTATTTCCAGGGTCTACCGTATGGGTCAGGTGCAGAATGTGCTGGTCTATCACCTTTTGTGTGACAACACGGTGGACGAGGCCATGCAGGAGATCCTGGCTGTCAAAGAAGAGGAATTCGACATGTTCGCCCACGACTCGGCGATCGCCGATGCGGCAGACGGACTGGCGGACAAAGAATGGATCCGTCAGATCGTGGAGAGGGAGAAACAAAAATTTCTTCCGGCGGTAGTAAACTGAGGAAAGACCGGATTTTTCATCACACAAAAAGGGACTGCACATGCAGCCCCTTTTTTTGCGTATATTGGATTTTGACCAGCCGATGCTTTCGCCGGGATCACTCGGTCCGCAGCGCGATGACCGGATCTTTCTTGGACGCCGATCTGGACGGGATCAGGCCGCCGATCATAGTCAGTACCGTAGCGATGATGACGAGCGCGACCGCTGCCTGGGGTTCCAGAACAGCTGTGATGTCGTCGATCTCGGTCACCTTGTGGATTATATCGTTGATCGGGAACAGCAGCAGCCGTGTGACAATAACGCCGATAATGCCCGAGAGAAGACCGATGATGCAGGTCTCCGCGTTGAAGATGGAGGAGATATTCCTCTTGGAAGCGCCGATGGCGCGCAGGATACCGATCTCCTTGGTCCTCTCGAGGACGGATATATAGGTGATGATGCCGATCATGATCGAGGATACGACCAGTGAGATCGAGACGAAAGCGATGAGCACATAGGTGACAGCGTTGACGATCGTCTCGACGGAGCCCATCAGGATTCCCGTGATGTCCGTGTACTGAAGCTTTTTGGCTTCTTCCGCGTTGTCATTGTAGCGCGTGAGGAAGTCGGTGAACCTGTTTTTGGACTCAAAGTCGTCAAAATAGAAAGAGATGCTTGTCGGATCATCCTCTCTCTGGTATCCCAGTTTGAGAAGGTTTCCTTTGTAGGAAGTGTCCTTGCCGTTCATCATAGTCTCCATGATCCGGTTGAGCTCATCCTCGTCTTTATTGAATTTGAATGCCTCCGCGAACTTGTCCGTATCAAAGGTCATGAAATCCCCGTCTCCGCTGAACATGTTGGAAAGGGGAGCAAGAGCCTCTGCAAGAGCTTCGCCTGTGCCTTTGGCGACGAGCAGGGCCATGTATTCTTTGGCAAGGTTATAACCTTCCTCAAAGAGCCCGGAACTGTTGTCGGTGAGAGCCTTCTGGATCGCCGCATCGGTGGAGGGAAGATCAGACACAGGGACCATGTTGTTCTCGTCCGGCGTCAGGCTTCCATAGTAGTTGTCAAAGGATTCTTTAATGATCCTGGTGGTGAGAGCCGGATCGAGTTTGATCTGCTCAACGGAGCCCAGCATCTGCGCGATCTTGTCCTCAGAGATGGCGTTTTCTTTGTAGATATCGAGATAATCCAGAGTGATGTACTTCTTTTGCGTTGTCCTGACCCCGTCCTCGTACTGCTTGACAATCTGGGCCTTGAGCGCGGACTTGATGAGGTCTGCGTTCTCTCCACCCATTCCGGCTGTGTCCATTTCATTGATCACAGCGTCCGCTTCCGCCTTGGTGGATGCGCTGTTAAGGGAATCAATTGTCTTCTGAATACCCTCGGTAGCCTGGGAGGCGGCGGCATTCGCTGCCAGCTCCGCAATAGTTCCTCGCATGGAATCCAGCCCGCTTATAAGACCGGACACGTCAACTGCATCCTCGGGGTTGCCCGATTCACTGCCGGCAGAGCCCTGCCGGATCATATCTTTGAGCTGCGCGGTCATCTCTTCATTAAGTCCCAGAGAATCTACGTAAGCCTCCGCCTCGGCGACAGTAGTAACGCCCTGAAGATCGGAGATGGTCTTGTCGATCCGCGCGTCCACTGCCTTTTTCGCCTCTTCCTTGGCTGTTGTCTCTATGGTTTCCTTGAGACTTTCCAGTGTTCCTGCAGCGCCGGACACATCCGGTTTCGTCTCCGGTGCGTCGGACTCGGTCAGTGTGACAGTCGCTATCTGTTTATATCCCTCAATGATGCCGTTCGCGAAAGCGGAATCAGCCTGGCTCACCGCCTTGACCATGGATCCTGTGACTTCGTCGATGCTGTCTACGACCTCTTTCGAGGAGTTCATGATGATGTCTGTCATTGCGTTGGGATCCATGCTGAGGCCATCAAGATCCATATTTATGACGAAAGCTTCCGCGAGAAGGTCTTCGTCGACGGTGATCATGCCCTCAAAATCGAGTCCTTCATCGTCGTCTTCGTCGTCGAAGGCCTTGCCGGAGAAGACATCGTAATCGGGATCCCTTAACTGCGCGAGGACGATATCGGAAGAGTACGCCTTGTTCATCACATAGGAAGTGAGGTCCGGCAGATAGAGGACGCCGGTCGTCGAAGAGGATCCCGAGCCCTTTTCCTGAGGTTTATAGATGATCGCCGTGATCCTGAGGGGCTCCGCGTTTTCATACACGTCCCTCATGTAGTCGTCGTCATCGGACATATCCTCATAGATCTCGTATTCCTCATTCCATTTATATTTTGACGAGGGATCGATGAGTTTGAACTCTCTGCCGAGGATCTCATCGTAGGTGACGGTCATCGGCTCATTGTGTACAGTGATCTTCTCGCCCAGATAGAGGTCCTTCATGATGTCCGAGAGCTCTTTGGTATCGCGGAAACCGAGGGAGTAGAGCAGCAGGTCGGAGATCTGGTTGGGATCCATGACACACAGAGCGAGCTCGTTATACTTCTCGGGCCATTTGCCGTAAGCGATCGTATACTCATTCTTCATCCGCTCCGGCTCGATCATTTCCGAGAAGGTGGACATGGATCCGCCGCCCAGCGACATGGAGGCAAATATGCCCCCTCCGGAGGAACTTGTAGGGTAGATCTGTGCGAGCCGGTCTGTGGCGTCGATGGTGTAGATCACCGGTGAGACCGCATAGGATTTCTTGATCATGCGCACATCTTCTTCGTACTCCTCGGGGTGCGCGTCCAGATAATCCATGAAGCTCTTGAGATCGTTGTTGCTGATGGAATCGGTAAAGGAAGTGATGTACTGCTGTTCCACTAGGGAATTGCCTTCTGCCTTGACATCCCTGATCGCCTGCATGGAAAGGATGATGCTGGCCAGGTCTCCCTCCTCCGCGTTAATGGTCAGCGGATAGCTGTTCATGGTCTCTTCCTGGATCTGGTCGATGTAATTCTGGAATCCCGTGGAGAGCGACAGGATCAGCGCGATGCCGATGATACCGATGGAACCTGCAAAGGCGGTCAAAAAAGTGCGGCCCTTCTTGGTCATGAGGTTGTTAAGGCTCAGACCGAAGGAGGTTGCAAGGTTCATTGAGGCTTTTCCCAGGTTCTTGTGCACGCCGGGTTCCTCGCTCTCAATGATGAGCGGGTTGGAGTCGTCGGTGATCTGACCGTCCTTGAGACGGACGATGCGGTTGGCGTACTGCTCGGCGAGCTCAGGGTTGTGGGTGACCATGACGACCAGGCGGTCGTTGGCCACTTCTTTTAAGAGATCCATGACCTGCACGGATGTCTTTGTATCCAGCGCGCCTGTGGGTTCGTCTGCAAGAAGGATCTTGGGATCGTTGACCAGGGCGCGGGCGATCGCCACACGCTGCATCTGGCCGCCGGACATCTGGTTGGGCTTTTTGTGGGACTGCTCCTTAAGGCCGACCTTATCCAGGGCGTCGAGAGCCATCTCTCTGCGCTTTTCAGCGGAAATGCCGCCGATGGTCAGCGCCAGCTCGACGTTCTGCAGGACCGTCTGATGGGGGATCAGGTTATAGGACTGAAAGACGAAACCGACCGTGTGATTGCGGTAGGAGTCCCAATCGCGGTCCTTGTATTTCTTGGTAGAAATGCCGTTGATGATCAGATCGCCGGTGTCATAGCGATCCAGCCCTCCTATGATGTTGAGGAGGGTGGTCTTGCCGGATCCGCTGGGACCGAGGATCGCTACGAACTCGTTGTCCCGGAGGTTGAGGGATACATCGTCTAGGGCGATCTGTTCGTATCCTCCGGTGTTATATTTTTTCTTTATATTCTTAAGTTGAAGCATTGCGCCTCCATAAATTGAGAACAATTGGAATATCTGATATTACTGTAACGGAAGTGATCGAAATAGCGCAAGTATCCAAAACATCTTTTTACAGTAAGTTCACAACTGCCTGTGACGCCGTCTGAAAACAGACAGATTTCTTAATAAAAAGACGGCTCCGGGGGGTCTCAGTTACTTAAATATTTGTATATTGGCAAAAAAGTGATATAATAAAAGTCCAGCTTAGAAAGGACGATATTATGAATATCCATAAATTTATCATTTATATTGCTGCCGCGTTCCTCGGGATCAGCGTGATCTTCGGCGCGGCTGGAACCGGAGCGGCTGCAGCGGCGGCCCGGGCTGAGAATGCGGAAACAAGGGAATATACCCCCGGGGAACTCAGCTGTATGTCTCAGTATTATTACAAGCGCACCAGCGAGAGCGGGTTTTACCCGTCCAAGGTGTCCTGTCAGGATCTGGGCGACGGCTTCTATGAGATCTTACTGTTTGATGAAGTAAAGGGAGAAGACGGCACAACTCACAACACTTCTTACGCACAGTACAGGGTTGGGACAGACGCGAAGGGAACAGATACTGTTTTCGGGAAAGAAATCGATCTGACGCTCTACAGTAAGGTATATACGGCGGATGAGCTCTGCAAGCTTGCTCAGAATCATTACTATAAAACAAATGATTTCTATCCCCCTAACGTGTCCTACACAGCTAATAAGGACGGCACCTATACGATCTGCATGTTCGAGATGATCGAGGACGACGGCGGTACGCCGCACAGCGCTACCTGCGGATGGTATACCGTCAATGTCTGCGGAGTAGGAACAGACGACCTGATGATGCAGAACATTGATCTCAATGAGTAAAGGGATCCATGAAAAAGGGAACTAAGAGAGACCGGCGGAGACAATATGCCATTCGGCGAAACCTCAGGAAAGTTTCGTGCGTGGTTCTGTTGGTATTATTGTTCCTGGCTTTTATCGGGATCTGGAGACAGGAGAGCGCAGGCACGCAAGAATTCTCCGGCTTCGCGTCTACACAGAAAACAGATGGACAGCAGGAGAACTCGGGAGAAGATTTCAGTCTCGACATGGTGCCGGCTTATTCCGGCCGGGCCTACGCCGATATCAACGGAGATGTTCCTTTTTTTACAAAGGAAGAGATGACTGAGGAAGCCTTTCATGAGTACTGGCCTCTGGATGAGCTGGGGCGGTGCACGGGAGCTTACGCGTGCGTCGGACCGGAAACTCTTCCGACGCAGGAGCGGGGCGATATTAGTTCCGTAAAGCCGACGGGATGGAACACGAACCGCTACAGCGACATCGACGGCGAGATGCTCTTTAACAGGTGTCATCTGATCGGGCATTTGCTCACAGGGCAGGACGCCAATGAGCGCAACCTTATCACAGGGACGAGATATATGAACGTGGAGGGCATGCTGCCCTTTGAGGAGTCGGTCGTCACGTATGTGGAGGGAACAGGCCATCATGTGATGTACAGGGTAAGGCCGTATTTTGACGGTGGCAACCTGGTCTGTGCCGGCGTCCTGATGGAGGCCAGATCGGTTGAGGATCCGCGGGTTCAATTCTGTGCCTTCTGCTACAATGTACAGCCGGGATTTGAGATCGATTACGCGACAGGAAACAACCGGCGCGCGCAGCAGTCTGACTGATCTGTAAGCTCCGGTAGCCAGCGCGGGATTAATGTAGTAAACTGAATATGGAAGTAAGGAACGGGGGCAGGCGTCTTTGTACACCCTGTGATGACATCCTTTTAACATTGGTGAAAGAGGAAACTCTTTCGTTTGGTGTACAAATGTCAGTCATCAGATAGCCTGCCCCTGTTTTTTGTCTTTAGGAAGAAATGTGCCGGGAACTGACGCCGGAATGGAGAATGATATGAAAAGCCTCACTAACAAATTTGAAAAGCTGTTATTATCCGAACTCAGGCTGGCGGCATATATTCCGGCATCGGAGGACAGTTCGCAGCTGACAGACGAGAAGCTGGCGCAGGCTGTTACAGTGAACGAGGAGCTTATAAATCTCGGTTATACGCTGAAACCGAAGGACTTGATCGCGCTCGCAGGCAGCCCTTCTCTGGAGGGGTTCGCACAGCATTTTCGCAGCCTTCTTCCCAAGGTATCGGCGCCTCCCATGTATCCTGACTTTCCGCTTCAGGTGATGGGGATGAGCGAGGCGGAATTTCGCCTGCATCAGATGGTCCACTATTTTTCTACCTATGGTTTTGAACTGCTCCTCGGGTCGGAGGTGAGGCGCGGATGGCTGCCGGATGTGACGTCGACTGAGAAGACGGAGAGCGATGATACCTTGCTCAAGGCCAGGGTTCTGGAACTTGTACCCGAAGATGAGGCGCCGCTCACGGCGCTCACGCGGATCATGCAAAAGAGAGAGCGCCTGACACTCCCCGGACAGGAACTGACGGTCGAGGCGCTTCCGCATCTGGAGCCGGATGATATAGCCGGACTTAAGGTGCCCTTTAAGGAAAACCTGACAGTGCTCTTTGACGCGATCCTGAGAACCGGGCCGGATGACGGAAAGATTTCGGGGGACGCCGCAGACAGAAGGGTTCTGCTCTGGCGGCAGATCTGTCAGCATACGGGCGACGTGATGAAAAGCACAGGCGCTGTTTTGCCAAGGCATCACTATCACTTCAGGACGAGTGAAAAGAGAGCGATCGTAAAACTCCTGGAGTCTTATCCTGCGGCGGATTTTAAGGCCAATCTGATCCTGTCCCGCGGCAAAAGAGAGGAATGCATCACGGTTCTGCAGTTCCTCGATTACAGCATATATTCCCGGAGCGCGGCACACCTGGATGCGGTGCGGGCACTTAGAAACGGTGAACTGAGGTCCTGGGAGGCGCAGGCCAAATATCTGCTCGCTTCGGGAGACGAAGGAGCTTTGGACTTCATCGCGAAGCGGCCGGGGATGATGCTGCGAATGATCGGGTGGCTCTTAAGGATGGGTTATCCGGACGCGGAGATCCGGGACAGGCTGGTGGAGAATGCCGGCAAGCTAAGCGCCCACACGATCATAGACATTTTTAACGCGCTGGATCTCAAGGAGGAAAATGCCCCGCAGGAAGATATTTACCGGCGGCTGAGAGATGAACAGGAAAGATACATAGAACAGTGTTCGGAGACTGTGAAGAATCCGGAAGCGGTTTATGCGAAGTACAGATTGATGCTTGCAAAAGGATATGCGGACGAAGTAATCCGGAATGCAAAGAACAGAATCAGTCAGTGCCGAAGAGAAATCCGGGAAATAGACCGGGAGTATAAAGCGGCCTGTGATCTTTACAGAAGGACCGCGCCGTATTCGGGAAGGGTGAGAGCGATCCTGGAAGACGTTCTTCGTGCGCACATGGAAAAAGCACGGACTGAACTGGCAGGAAAGAAGGTCTTTGTGTCTGCAGAGGAATTCGATCTGTCGTACAGCCGTCTCGAGGGCGGGAATAAATCTTCGGAGGGAGGCTACCTTCCAAGCGGAATGGCGATCCGGATCCCGGAAGAAGTGAAAAGACTTCGCTTTTTTGTTTACTGGAATGACAAGAACCGTGTGGACGTGGATCTTCATGCAAAGGCATATGACCTTGAGGGAGAAACCATCGATGTGGGATGGGATGCCCATTTCAACAAGTCGGGGATCGTTCACTCCGGCGATATCACCCATAGCAATGCGGCAGAGTTTATCGATATCAATATGGACGCACCTTTGCGCAATGCTGAAGCTTCAATCCACCTTTACTACGGAAAGCAGTCTTTTGGCCGGATAGAGACCTGCTATGTCGGAATGATGGCTGTAAAGAGATTTGGGGAGAAAGTAAAACTATACGATCCGAAGAACTGCTTCTTTACTCACGAACTGCGCTCCGGGGAGACAAGGCTCAATTACGGGTATGTGGATGTGAAAAAAAGACTGCTTTTCTTCATGGGAAGAGCACCGGAAAAGGCCTCGCGATTTGCGATGCCCAAGGGTATGTACAGAGAAACGGCCCCGACCTTGTCACTTAAGAGATATCTGGACCTGATGCTGGAGGCGCAGGGCGCCGCGTACGCGGACTCCGCGGAGGAGGCGGATCTGATCCTGACGATCGGGAAGCCCGAGGAGGAGAGAGCGGTGAGTCTGGTGGACCGTAATTTCTTCCTGGAGGCGTGAAGGACGCCTGCCTTAAGGGAACAATTGCATTTATGAGCAATGAAAAAGGGGCTTGCCGCGCAAGCCCCTTTCAATTTATTGTTTACAATTCCCCGCTCTCCATTGCCGCGGCGACATCAGAAAGAGAATCGTAGATTCCCGCGCACATATCCCGCATGGCCTGATCAGGCTCTACATCGTTCGGGACCATGATCGGAGCGCAGCCCGCCCTGTATGCGGCGAGAATACCATTGGGACTGTCTTCGAGAACATAGCAGTCCTCCGGTCTGTATCCGATCATTGCCGCAGCCTTGATATATCCTTCCGGATGCGGTTTGCCGAGGATCACTTCGTCGCCGCACAGAGTAGCGGCAAAATAGTGACCGATTCCCGCGCTCTCAAGGTTGCTGTTGACGATCTTGCGGTCACTTCCGCTCGCCAGTCCGATGGGATATCCTTTATCTGACAGATAGGTCAGGATCGTATCGAGGCCCGGCCTTGCGCGCAGCTCTGTTTTGACAAGTTCCGCGACCAGATCAAAAGTCCGGTGAATGAAGGCTTCCGCGTCCGCTCCTTCGGGAAGATAGCGTGCGGCAGTATCGATCATATCCTGCCCGCTTCTGCCCATCAGAGCAAGATGCATCTCCCGGGACATTTCGAACCTGAACAGTTTCATGGCGATTTCGTCAAATGCCTTGTCGTAGATACACTGGGTATCGAACATCAGCCCGTCCATATCAAAGATCACAGCTTTTTTCTTCATAATTTCTCCTTTTGTCGGAATTCGACTCTTTCATTACAATAGTAGCCGAAATTGCAAATATAGTCAAAACGGGCTCCGATGACATTTGCAGCATGTATATGGTAAAATAGAAATGATATCTGATTTACAGATCAAGGAGGTATACAGTATGGGGTATATGGAAAGATATGAGGATTGGATCAAAAGGCTCCCGGAGGATCATCCGTTTCATGCGGAACTTATTGCGATAAAGGACAATGACGCGGAGATCAAGGACCGCTTCTACAAGGAGATCGAGTTCGGAACAGCAGGTCTTCGCGGGATCTTCGGAGCCGGAACGAACCGCATGAATGAGTTTACGGTGGGCCGCGCGACTCAGGGCATCGCCAACTTTATTCTGGGTTCAGGGGAGGATGTGAACCGGGGGTTTGTTCTTGCCTATGACAGCCGCTACAACTCCAAGGAGTTCGCGCAGCTGGCGGCGGAGATCCTGGCAGGAAACGGGATCAAGGCGTACCTGTTCCCTTCGCTTCGCCCTACGCCCGAGCTGTCTTTTGCCATCAGAAGTTTCGCGGCTCTGGGCGGCATCAACATGACAGCCAGCCACAATCCGAAGGAATACAACGGATATAAAGTTTACTGGATGGATGGAGCGCAGATCTCCGGCGAGATCTCCGATGGAATGCTGAAGGAGATCCTGGCGCTTGACCTCTTTGACAGCTTTAAGAGGATTCCGCTGGAAGAGGCCATCGAGGAGAGAAAAGTCAGGATGCTGGGCGAGGAGATGGACCTTGCGTATCTGGACTATGTTATGTCCATGAGACAGCGCTCGGATGACGAAATCGACAGGACGATCCCGATCGTTTACACTCCCCTCAACGGCGCGGGCAGTATCCCGATGCAGAAACTGGCGGCGGATCTCGGTTACGAGAATTTTTATATTGTTCCCGAACAGAAGGATCCTGATCCGGAGTTCACTACAGTGGGCTATCCAAATCCTGAGGATACCAAAGCCTTTGCCCTGTCGGAGGAACTGGGCCGCAAAGTCGGCGCGGACGTCCTGATCGCGACAGATCCGGACAGCGACAGAATGGCTGTTGAGGTCTCCGACGGAAAGGGCGGTTATATACCTCTGAACGGAAATCAGACCGGAGCGCTTCTGATCGCATATATGGCAAGGAGTATGCACGAAAAGGGAAAACTTCCTCCCAAAGCCGCGATGATAAAGTCCATCGTCACAGGAAATTTCGGCCGCGTGATCTGCGAGAATTTCGGGATCCGCGTGTTCGACGCGCTGACCGGATTCAAGAATATCTGCGGCGTCATTCCGAAGGCTGAGGATATGGGGTACACTTATTTCTTCGGCTATGAGGAGAGTATCGGGTGCGCGCCCGGCGTTGAGATCCGCGACAAGGACGGCATTTGCGCCTCCATGCTGATCATGGAGCTGGCAGCCTGGTGCCGCAAGAACGGCATGACTTTGCTGCAGTATCTGGATTCCCTGTATAAAAAATACGGCTACTATGCGGAGGACCAGGTATCACTGGTGCTCAAGGGCATTGAGGGCGCCGAGAGGATCGGGCGCATCATGGACGTGTTCCGCGGCAATAAACCCGGAAAGTTCGGCAGATTTGTGGTGGATAAGTGCACGGACTACATCAACGGATATAAAGATGTTCCGGCCTCAAATGTGCTCATCTACAAAATGACCGACGGCAACTGGTTCGCCATGAGGCCCTCGGGAACTGAGCCCAAGATCAAGTTCTACTTCTACGCGAAATCGGACAACATGGACGAATCTCAGGAATTAGTCAGGGATATGAGAACTGCAGTGGGCGAAATGGTACATAGTATTGAATGACAAAACGACCGGACCGCGCTGAACGCGCGGTCCGTTTTTTCTGCTGCGCAATAAGTTGAAAATATCCATAGATGTGAAATATTTGTGTACTAACATGTGCATGCGGATGTGATAATATAGACAATAGAAAAGGTAATACACTATAATAGTTGTATATTTTGCAGTATAAGGCTGCACACCAAGCAAAGTTATAAGGAGGGTAAAATTATGGTTTCTTGGAAAAATTTTGACACGCTGGCATCCTATGAGAAACTGATGGCGCTCAAAGGCAGTGTCAATCTGGTGGAAGTTATGTCCGGTGAGAACGGAGCGAAGCGTGTCGCTGAGTACTGCGTTCCCATGGCTTGCGATATGAAGTACAACTTCGCCGCTAAGGCAGTTGATGACAATATTCTTGCAGTTCTTCAGGAACTGGCTGACGAAGCGCAGCTGACAGAGAAATACGCAGAGCTTTACAACGGCGCTGTGATCAATACAGGCGAGAAGCGCCTGGTTCTGCATCAGCTCTGCCGCGGACAGCAGGGCGGCGACGTCATTGCTGACGGCGTCAACAAGAGAGATTTCTATACAGGCCAGCAGAAGAAGGCGGCTGATTTCGCTAATAAGGTTCACGCCGGTGAGATCACAAACGCTGCAGGCGAGAAGTTCACCACAGTAGTCCAGATCGGTATCGGCGGCTCTGACCTGGGTCCCCGCGCCCTCTATATCGCTCTTGAGAACTGGGCGAAGACTAACGGAGTCCAGAAGATGGAAGCGAGATTCATCTCCAACGTTGACCCCGACGACGCGGCGGCAGTCCTGAAGTCTGTCGATGTCGCGCACTCCCTCTTCATCGTTGTTTCCAAGTCCGGCACAACTCTTGAGACTCTGA
This sequence comes from uncultured Lachnospiraceae bacterium, assembly GCA_902794825.1. Lineage (GTDB taxonomy): Bacteria > Bacillota > Clostridia > Lachnospirales > Lachnospiraceae > CAG-791. The sequence continues at coordinate 6,055 of CADBIU010000010.1, read as the reverse complement.
CCAACGAGTCCTTCGTAAGAGATGCCCTCAAGAACGCAGGCGTAGATCCTTCCAAGCACATGCTTGCTGTTACCAGTGAGACTTCTCCTCTGGCGAAGAGCGCTGACTATCTGGAAGCATTCTTCATGGATGATTACATCGGCGGCCGTTATTCTTCCTCCTCCTGCGTAGGCGCAGTTGTTCTGTCTCTGGCATTTGGTCCGGAAGTATTCGCGGCGATCATGGACGGCGCAGCAGAGTCTGACGCTCTGGCCAAGGATCCTGATATCAGGAAGAACGCAGCCCTTCTCGATGCCCTGATCGGCGTCTATGAGAGAAATGCATGCGGCTATCTCTGCACAGCAGTTCTTCCTTATTCCCAGGCTCTGTCCCGCTTCCCTGCACACCTGCAGCAGCTGGATATGGAATCCAACGGCAAGTCCGTCAACCGCTTCGGCGAGCCCGTCAATTATGTAACCGGACCGGTCATCTTCGGTGAGCCCGGAACAAACGGCCAGCACTCCTTCTATCAGCTGCTCCATCAGGGAACCAACATCGTTCCTATGCAGTTTATAGGATTCAACGACAGCCAGATCGGCATGGATGTTGTCATTCAGGGCAGCACCAGCCAGAAGAAGCTCTGCGCTAACGTCGCGGCACAGATCATGGCGTTTGCATGCGGCAAGACCGACGAGAATCCCAACAAATCCTTCGCAGGCGGCCGCCCTTCCAGCATCATCGCCGGCAAGCAGCTGACTCCCAAGTCTCTCGGCGCACTCCTTGCTCACTTCGAGAACAAGGTTATGTTCCAGGGCTTCGTATGGAACGTCAACAGCTTCGACCAGGAAGGCGTACAGCTCGGCAAACTCCTTGCTAAGCGCGTTCTGGCTCACGACACCGACGGCGCTCTGAAGGCGTATGCGGATATGTTTGAGATCTGATCCGACAGGTCTGGCGCACAGGGAATGAACCTGCGCGGGATAATCAATAAGTAAATAATAAAAGGGAGCGTATCAGGGGATTGCAGCCCTACTGATATGCTCTCTTTTTTTGCAAAATTTAGACTGATTCACTGCATTAATGCGCTATAATTGATTTGTAGCTTCGACAGCATAGAGGATAATACAATGGTTATAGGCGTAAACGGTATTCAGCTTTATTATACGAAAACGGGTCAGGGCAGACCGCTGATCATGGTGCATGGAAACGGAGAGGATCACACGATCTTTGATGAGGCAGTCGGGGTTCTCAAGGAGCATTTTACCTGCTACTGCATCGATTCCCGGGGACACGGACAGAGCAGTCACTGCAGGGAACTGCACTATAAGGACATGGCTGAGGATATGATCGCGTTTATGACGGAACTGGACCTCAGCGACGTTGCATTTTACGGTTTCTCGGACGGAGGGATCGTGGCGCTCCTGGCAGCTATGGACTGCAGCAGGATCACAAATCTGGTGGTGAGCGGAGCGAACATCACTACGAAAGGCACGACATGGCCCTTCAGGCTTTTCCTGAAAGTGAGTTCATTTGTGAAATATGATCCGCTGATCGAACTGATGAAGAACGAGCCTGACATCGCACCGGCGGAGCTTTCGCGGATCAGGATAAAGACCCTGATTACGGCAGGCAGCAGGGATCTGATCAGGGAGTCAGAGACAAGACTGATCGCGGAGTCGATCCCGAATGCGAAACTGATGATCCTGAAGGGAGAGAATCACGGCAGCTATATCGTGCACAGTACTAAGATCGCCGATATTTTGCTGAAGGAACTGGTGCGAGGAGAGTAATATGTTTCCTTTTGGAGATAAGAAAGAGATAAGTCTGGGACAAAACAGAGACAAGTCAGGCTATGAAGAGATCATTGACATGAACGACGGCAGGATCAATGTAATGCTCCTTGGCACCTCCGGATGCGGAAAGAGCACACTGATCAACGCGATGCTGGGAGAGGAAAAGGCCAGGACTGGCATCGGGGACCCGGTTACAAAAGAGATCGCCGTCTATCAGAGCGACTCTCTGCCTTTCAGGATGATCGACACCGCGGGTTATGAGTTCGATTTTTTCCATCAGCACAAGACAAGAAACGATATCGCGAAGTTCGGAAAAGAGGGCGTCAGGCAGAAGAATGTGGAGAAACTGATCCATATGATCTGGTTCTGCATTGACGGAACAGTCAAGAGGATCGACCAGTCAGTCCTGAGCTATATCAAATCGGTCTCGGATGACTGGAAGGGAGTTCCAATCATCCTGGTCTTTACCAAATCGTATTCCGAGATCGAAGAGGAAGAGAATGTGCGGATGGCCAAGGATGCCATCCACAAGTATAACAGTAAGCATACAAAGAACCCTTTGGTCATAGAGGGGATCATACCTGTTGTAGCGAAGCTCTATCCGATCAACGAGACCTTCAGCGTCGTGCCCAGGAATCTGGATAAACTGGTAGAGAAGACCAATGAGCTCGCTCCCAAAGGAATACGGATAGCCAACAACGCGGTAAAGGACATCGACGTGAGCATTAAGCGCGGTATGGCTCAGTCAATTGTTGTCGGCGCTACAACGGCGGCAAGCGCGGTGGGCGCCATTCCGATCCCGACGCCGGACGCGGCCGTACTCGTGCCTCTGCAGACGGCCATGATGGGGGCGATCGCGAAGACCTATGGGATCAGGGAGAATTCTCAGGTCAATTCAATCGTCAACAGTGTACTGAAAGTGGGGATGACAACCATCGCGGGCAGAACGCTCCTGAACCAGCTCAAGCTCATCCCAGGGCTTAACGCGGCGGGATCGGTCCTCAACGCGGTCACTGCCGGGATCGTCACATTTGCCGCGGGTGAGATCAGTATCACGATGTTTGAGCGGGTCTATAAGGGCGATGCTGAATACAAAGCGGTTGACTGGGAGGCTGAGGCACTATCCCTGTTCAGCAACTATATGCCGGGCATTATGAAGGCGGTGAAGAACTACGCAGACAAGCACGACGGCGTGATCGATCCGAAGAAACTGGGGGATCTTCTGTCAGAATTATTTCCCAAAAAGTGAGAAGGAAAAATGATCAGGAATATACGAATTGAGACGATGGATCAGTTGATGGATCTGATCGGGGAGAAGACATACAGACCTGAACTGAAACGCTACAGAGATCTGTGTATTTACAGGGGGGAGTGTGATTCGGGTTTTACGCTCTCCACCAGTCTTATGAGAAACTGTAAATCTCTGAGCAGGCAGCTTGAGATGCCGATGCTTCAGAATTTTACCAAATACGCGGTCATGGAGAAGCCGGTCATCGAGGGAAATGTCTGGCAGCAGATGATACTCGGTCAGCATCACGGGCTTCCCACAAGACTTCTGGACTGGTCATTTTCACCGCTGATGGCGCTGCACTTTTCCACAGCGGAGCAGGATCTGGACCGGATGACGGAACACGACTCCGTCGTGTGGAGAATTGACGTGCATGAACTGCATGAGCTCCTTCCGGACAAATACCGGAAGATCATGAATAAATACCATTCGACCGTGTTTTCGGTAGATATGTTCAGCGAAGCCTGCGGGTCGCCTGAGGAGTACGACCTGGATATGAAGGATGAGAGTATGGTCGTGATCGAGCCGCCGTCGATCGACAGGAGGATCATCAGTCAATACTCATTCTTTTCTGTTGTTCCGATCGAGATGACCGATATTGTGGGATTTCTCAATGAGAACACACAGAATACGGCCCGGTATGTCATTGCCAAGGAGCTGCGCTGGCAGATCAGGGATTTTTTGGACCATCAGAACATTACGGAACGAGTAGTCTATCCCGGACTTGACGGTATTTCCGAGTGGCTGGGAAGACACTATTATGTGCGCAAGGAACTGTTGACTGAAATGAATGAAGCGTAAGGGGGAACAAGGGAAATGAAAATCGTTTTGCAAAACCTGACCAAGCGGTATCCCAACCGCAACAAGAAGATCAAAGAAGATGTGATCGCCGTCAACAATTTCAATTTTGAGATTCCCGACGGCCAGCTGATCGGTCTTCTGGGTCCTTCCGGCTGCGGAAAGAGCACGACGCTCAACATGATCTGCGGACTGGAGAAGCCTACTTCCGGCAAGATCTTTTTTGGCGACGACGATGTCACGGATCTGCCTCCGGAGAACAGGGGCGTGGGCATGGTATTCCAGAGTTACGCCCTCTATCCGCATCTGACAGTCCTTCAGAATATCATGTTCCCCATGGAAAATCTCAAGGGGAAGGATAAGATGACGAAGGAGGCCATGCGCGCAAGGGCTGAGGAAGCGGCGAGAATGGTACAGATCGACCAACTCCTTGAGAGAAAGCCCAGCGAGCTCTCCGGCGGACAGCAGCAGCGTGTCGCCATCGCGCGAGCACTGGTCAAGGTGCCGAGAGTGCTCCTGCTTGACGAGCCCCTTTCCAACCTCGACGCCCGTCTGAGGCTGCAGACGAGAGAGGAGATCAGAAGGATCCAGAGGGAGACCGGCGTCACTACTGTATTCGTCACCCATGACCAGGAGGAGGCAATGAGTATCTCCGACCTGATCGTAGTCATGGAGGCGGGCGTTGTACAGCAGATCGCGAAGCCCCAGCTCGTTTACGAAGATCCCATCAATCTCTTTGTAGCCAAGTTCCTCGGAACGCCTCCGATCAATGTCTTTGAGGGCGAAGTGAAGAACGGAATTGTGTATATAGGAGGAGACGCGATCATCAAGGCAGAGCCTGACAGCAGCTGGAAAGAAGGCGCGCCTGACGCCGCTCCCGGAGCGGCTTTGAAAGACGGACCCGTCACGATCGGCATCCGGCCGGAAGGATTTGATCCCGAGAAGGACGGAGAACTGCGCTGCGGACTTGTCGCCGTAGAAGTCATGGGCAGGGATACAAGCATCGTAGCCACAAATGCGAACGCCGCCAATGGTCAGATCCGCACGATCGTCAGCACGGAGGAACTTGCGGAGGTGAGCGGGGAGACCGTGAACTTCAGGATAAAACCGAGCAGGATCTATCTGTTTGATCATGAGACCGGAGCCCGCGTGCGCTGCTGTTTCACTCCTCTTCGCTGAGTAAGGAGGCTGCCATGGATAAGAATAATTCCAAAGCCTGGCTGTATCTGCTCCCGGCGATGATCTTCCTCGGCGTCTTCATGATCTATCCTCTGTTTGACGTCATCATCTACTCCGTGGAAGAGGGATACAACTTCGCGTCCCAGACCTATTTCGGCATAGGCGATTACAACTTCGCCTACGTGCTGCGGGACACCTATTTCCTGCAGGCGCTCAAGAACACTTTCATACTGGTCATCATCACTGTTCCGCTCTCTACAGGAATAGCGCTCCTGATCTCAGTGGGGATCAACTCGATCACGAAACTGCGGGACTTCTACCAGACAGTATTCTTCCTGCCTTACGTCACCAATACGCTGGCAGTCGGCCTGGTATTCATGATCCTGTTCAAGAAGACCCCTTATTCAGACGGTTTTGTGAACCTTCTGATCACTGCGACCGGAGGCACGGCGGTTGACTTCATCGACGGCCCTTACTGGGCCAAGATGTTCGTCATGTGCTTCTACACTGTGTGGGTGGTCCTTCCGTTCAAAATATTGATCCTCACCAGCGCGCTGGCGAGTGTCAATCCCGACTATTACAAGGCAGCGAGAGTAGACGGCACCTCAAAACTGAGGATCTTTACCAGGATCACGCTTCCCATGATATCGCCCATGATCTTTTATCTCGTGATCACAGGTTTTATCGGCGCGTTCAAGGCCTACAGCGACGTGGTCGCTATTTTCGGAACTAACCTGAACGCGGCGGGCATGAACACGATCGTAGGTTATGTCTATGACATGCTCTATGGCGACAGCGGCGGATATCCGTCCTTCGCGGCGGCGGCAGCTCTGATCCTGTTCGCGATCGTGCTGACCATCACCTGCATCAATCTGCTCATCAGCAATAAGAACACTCACTACGCGTAAGGAGGGATCAGAATGAATACAAATACAGATTTCTCCGCGATAGAGAAAAAGTCACAGAGAAACGAAAGGATCCGCAAGATCATCACCTATGTGCTTCTTACGTTCTGGGC
>CADBIU010000009.1 GCA_902794825.1 uncultured Lachnospiraceae bacterium | reverse complement strand
GACAATGATCGTGCCCGCGCCGATAAAGCCAAGTCCTGTGATGACCTGGGCACCGAGGCGGCTCATGTCGGTGGGAAGTCCCATGACCAGATAAACGTAGTGGCCGGTCAGAGAAGCGGCGGTCGCTCCGGTGATGATGAGAATGTGTGTCCTGAAACCGGCAGGTCTGTTTTTCATAGACCGCTCGATTCCGATGACGCCGCCGCAGATAACCGCGAAGACCATGCGGAAAAAAATGTTGACAGTATTGATGTCGCGAAAACTATTGAAAAAAGAGAGCACTGGAAACCTCCTTACAATGGATCCGGTAAATCAGCAATGGATAAGAACTGCAGACTCAGGCGATCAGCTCATGAATCGTATGGACACAGGGAAGCCCTGCGATGGTGGAGAGCATTCCTGAGTGAGAAGCATTTTCCCGGCCCATCTGCAAAACGATCACGGCGGCGGGATATTTACTGCCTTCGCGCTTGGTGCGCTCAATATCGATATCATAGATTGTGGCTTCCTCCCCCCGGATGGTGTCCAGGATATCGTCAAAGTCCTCGATCGAGGCAAATTCCACATAGATCGTCATGTTGCGGAGCCGTCTCTTGAAAGCGCTCTCCAGTGGATAGCAGACATCAAGCACGACGATCAGGATCACAAGGACGATGATCACGCAGTCGTACATGCCGGCACCGGCAGCCATACCCATGCACGCGGAGGTAAACAGGCCGGCAGCCGTGGTAAGACCGGTGACCTGCTGATGCCCGGAGGACAGGATCGTACCGGCTGCCAGAAAGCCAATGCCGCTGATGACCTGCGCTGAGTAGCGGGAGGCGTCAAATTTCATGCCGATCTCCGCGACAGCAGCCGCCCATTGTCCTGTCATCATCTTATATTCGTAGCAGGCGAGCAGTACCGACATGGCCGCGCCGATGGAAGTGAGCACATAGGTGCGAAGGCCGGCGTTCTGTTTCTTCTTGGACCTTCCGAATCCGACGACGCTGCCGCAGGCCATTGCCAGGATGAGCCGGACCACAGCGGAGAAAAAATTGAATTCCTTTAAAGAAGCAAGTATTGCAGACATAAGGACCCTTTCACTAAGTATAGGTAAAGAAAATGTAAATAATAGGAAAAGCATTTACAAAATAATTATAAAATATACATCAAATCCATGCAATGAAAGGTTAACACTGTTTTGGCGCGTTCTCCGGCTTTTCCCTGTCTGAGGCTTATGTTATAAAGAAAGAGGGAGAATTTCAGTCAGAATAAGATAATAGTAAATTCGAACAAATGCAGGAGGTGGGGTATGTCAGGTTACGTCAAGCGCCCGGCGAAACGTGTTGATAATAGTAAAGGAAGAGTGTTCAGAGGCAGAGAGGAGATTCTCGATCGTCTGGGATCCGAACTGTCAGGCGACAGCTGGAGCCTTGTGCTGGAGACCTATCCGGGAGTCTGTGAGGAGGAGATGCGTGGTGTCCTGGAAGAGCTCAAGCCGGATCTGATCGTATCGGCAAGACAGATCCTGAAGGACGGGGATGCGCTGGAGATTCTTTTGAAGAATACCCTCACTGATGACCGCGTCTTCGGAAAGATGTACTACGGAGAGCTCACCGATTTCATCGACCCCGTCAAGGCTGATTATTTCCGTGCCAAAATAGCGTCGTGCAGTGGGAAAGTCGCCGTCTACGGTTTTGGCGCGTCCCTTTTGTGTGACGGCGGGCTGTGTGTCTACGCCGATATGAGCCGCTGGGAGATCCAGTTGCGTTACCGCGCCGGTATGCCCAATTATTTCTCATACAATCCGGAGGAAGATATTCTGAAGAAGTTCAAGCAGGGCTATTTTCTGGAATGGCGGATCGCTGACAAATTAAAAGCGGAATGCATGGACCGGATGGCGTTTTTTATTGACGCGAACCGGGACGACGACCTCGTCATGATCAGCAGGGATCTGTTTGAGGAGGCTCTTATCAAAGAGGCCTCAGAGCCTTTCAGGGTCGTTCCCTATTTTGACCCCGGAGTGTGGGGCGGGCAGTGGATGAAGAAGGTGTGCGGACTGGACCCGTACAAGCCCAATTACGCGTGGAGCTTCGACGGAGTGCCGGAAGAGAACAGCATATGCTTTGACTTCGACGGAACGATCCTGGAGATGCCTGCCATGAACCTGATCCTCAGGCACCCGGAGAAACTGCTGGGGAAAAAAGTGTACTCGCGCTTTGGCGCGGAGTTCCCGATCCGCTTCGACTTTCTGGATACAATGGGAGGGCAGAACCTGTCGCTGCAGGTCCACCCGACCACGGAATACATTCACAGGCAGTTCGGAATGGCTTATACCCAGGACGAGAGCTACTACATTCTGGACGCGGAGGAAGGCGCCTGCGTATACTTGGGACTGAAGGAAGGCGTAGAGATCGCCGACCTGATCGCGGCGCTGGAGGAGGCGCAGAAGGGTGAAGCGCCTTTTGACGCTGAGAAGTATATCAACAAGATCCCCGCGAAGAAGCACGACCACTTCCTGATCCCGGCAGGCACCATTCACTGCTCGGGCAGCGGGGCTATGGTCCTGGAGATCAGTGCAACTCCTTATATCTTCACTTTCAAACTTTGGGACTGGGGGCGTCTGGGACTGGACGGAAAGCCCAGGCCGATCAATATAGAGCGCGGCTCCAAAGTCATTAAGGAGAGGCGCACCGGATGGGTCATGGAGAATCTGGTGAGCCGGTTCAGCGTTGTGGAAGAGAAGGAGAACTACACGCAGGAGCACACAGGTCTTCATGAGCTGGAATTCATCGAGACGAGGCGCTTCACGATACGCGACCACGCAGATGTGGACTGCCATGAGAGTGTTAACGTGCTGAACCTTGTGGAGGGGACAAGCTGCCTCGTAGAGAGCATCGGCGGGGAGTTCGAGCCTTACGAAGTGCATTACGCGGAGACATTTATCGTCCCCGAATCTGTAGGAAAATATCGCCTTAGGGCAGTAAACGGGCCGGTCAAAGTCATGCAGGCTTACGTGAGGAACTGACCTTCAGGGATAGTCTTACTCAATCAAAAGGAGAACAGAAAGAGATTGAATACAAAGACAGAAAAAGCTGTAATACTGATTTTTTCTTTTCTTGCTGCAATGATGCCTTTTCTGAATATAGGGAGTATAGAAGGAGAGATAACAGGTCATGCAGTCGTGGACATGTTCATAAGCGTCAACCGGGCTCTTAAGGGTAAGTCCCTTGTCATGACGATCCTGCTCTGTGCGCTGTATTGTCTGGGCGTCCGCAGATATGACAGAGACATGCCCCGAAGGGCAGTCTTTATGGTATTTTCCTTTCTGGTTTCTCTGGTGTGGCTTGCTGCTGAGAGTTTCCGCATCGATGATACACTTGGTTATCTTACTGCGGACACCGGGCAGATCCTGAAATCTCTGATCTATGTGATGGGAGCTGCGTATCTGATCTTTGAGATCCTGGCAGCCTTCTGCCATCTGATGGCGTTAGAGGACGGAAATATCCTGCGGACTGAAGGAAGCGGGGAGATAAGGGCAGCCGGACCTTTTCTGCGCACTTTCGTTGGAATTCTGGCAGTGTGGGCATTACCGGTATATGTCTGTTATCCGGGGTATATGTGCAATGATTCCTGGACACAGATGCTTCAGTACTGGGGATATAATGATTTTACATCGCATCATCCACCGGTCCATACAGTACTGCTCGGCCTCTTCAGCAGAGCCGGGAAAGCTTTGGGAAGCATGAACGGTGGACTGTATGCCTTTGTATTGTTTCAGACGATCATATTTGCCGCGGTTCTTGCATATACATATATATTGATGATCAGGATGCAAACGCCTGCATGGCTCATGACTTTATTCCTGCTGCTGGCCATTTTTGCCCCTCATTTTCAGAATTATGCATGTACGATCATTAAGGACAGTCTTTACTCGATCATGGTGCTTCTGTTTGTAGATGAACTCATCTGTGCGATACGGGATCCTGGGGATTTCATCAGCGGAAAGAGGCACTGGATATTGTCTTTCTTTTCTATTTTGGGCACAGCGCTCTTCAGGAACAATGGCAAACACATACTGTACCCCACGCTGGCACTGGCCGCAGTTTTTGTCTTGATTAAGCGCAAGGAACTCGGAAAGAGCGTTGTTGTGAGAATCCTGGTCCTGATCCTGGTCTCCGTTACTTTTGCCGGAATTCTGGAAAAGGGAGTGATCCGAGTCCATGATATTGAACCCGGAAGTATTGGGGAGGCACTCTCATTTCCTTTCCAGCAGACTGCCCGAACGGTAGTTGAGCACGGTGATGAGATCACGCAGGAAGAAAAGGAGGCAATCGACGCAGTTTTGGATTATAACAGCCTGGCGGAGAACTACAAACCACATCTTTCGGATCCTGTGAAAGCGACAATCAGGAAAGATGCAGACAGTAAAGCTCTTATAAGGTATCTTGTGACATGGTTCAGGATGTTCTTTAAATATCCGGCTGCATATGTGAAGGCCACAGTTAACCAGAATTATCTGCTTGTTTATCCCCGGGAGGAAAACAGGGCACTTTATGATGCTACGTTAAACTATGAGCCGGGAAGAGATGAACTCATGGTCACAGTCCTTAAGGAAACAGGCGTCAGCGAAGGAACAAGAAATCCTGTGCTCAAGGATCTTATATACAATCTGCAGTCTATATTGTATTCACTGCCTGCCGCCGGGCTTCTGCTTCATCATGCGAGTTATGTGATCATCCTGCTGGCAAGTATCATACTTGCCATTCAGAAGAAACTGTACAGGTATCTCATCATATCGCTTCCGGGACTTCTCAGCGTGGTCGTGATCATTCTGGCTCCGGTAATAAAGAGACACCCGAGGTACTCCTTCCCGATCATGTATACTTTGCCTGTCATGCTTGCTTATTTCATCTTTCTGCTTCATGACAGGCGGACCATAGACTCCGGGAACTGAGCGGCGTTAAACTGAGGGAGTCGATGCGCGAATCGATAAAACACTTGAATTTCACGTTATTTCAGTAGCATACTTGAAGCAGCGGTATAACCGAAAACTCTATGGGGGAGATATCTATGTTTAGCAATCTGAGCAAAAAAGAACGCGCCTGGGTACTGTATGATGTGGGAAATTCGGCCTTCACGATGCTGGCCTGTTCCCTGATCCCGATCTATTTCAAGGCTCTCGCGATCGGCGACGCACCGGGACAGATCACAGGCGACAAGGCAACTGCTTATTATTCTATCGCGATCTCGGTGGTAACCATCGTCGTGGCGATCCTCGGACCGATTTGCGGAGCTTTCGCCGACCACAAGAACCGCAAGAAGATCTTTTTCCAGACCGCCGTGGCGCTCGGCGTTGCAGGCTGCATCCTGAACGGCTTCGCGATGTCCTGGGTCATGTTCATCGTCATATTTGTCCTGACTAAGATCTTTTATTCCATGTCGCTGACTTTCTATGACTCGATGCTCAACGACATCACGACGGAAGAGCGTATGGACGAGGTCTCTTCCTACGGCTACGCATGGGGATACATCGGTTCCTGCATTCCTTTCATAATTGCAATGGTGGCTTATATCCTGGGCGGCGGTCTGAGCGAAGATCTCATGGTGTTTTCGCCCATGGTCGCCAAGATCATAGGTTTCTCAGTGACCGGTATCTGGTGGCTCATTGTAACGTTACCTCTTCTGAAAGAATACAAGCAGATCAACTACGTTGAAGCGGAGAGGGGAGAGATATCTGCTGTATTTGGAAAGATCTACGGGACGCTCAGAAAGATCGCTACCCACGACAAGAAGGTGCTTTTCTTCCTGATCGCCTTCTTCCTCTATATCGACGGCGTAGGCACCATTATCGACAACTGCATCAATATCGGTACGGATCTGGGGCTTCCCACCGTCGGACAGGTCGTTTTCCTTCTGGCTACACAGGTCGTGGCTTTTGGCGGATCGCTTGTGTTTGCGCAGCTTTCCAAGAAATTTGACACTGTGCCGCTGATCCTGGCCTGTATCGTCGGATATTTCTGCGTCTGTATCTACGCGCTGACGCTGCACACACTGATCGATTTCGGCATTCTCGCGTTTGGCGTCGGGTGCTTCCAGGGATCGATCCAGTCCCTCTCAAGAAGTTATTTCTCCAAGATCATTCCTGCGGAGAACTCCGGAGAATACTTCGGCATCTACGATATTTTTGCCAAAGGAGCGTCTTTCCTTGGTTCTGCCGTCATCGCATGGGTCAAGCTTGCCGGCGGTACGATCAACATCGCGGTCGCTTCTCTGGCTGTCTTCTTCCTGCTGGGTTTCGTTTTCCTGAGACTCTCGGATAAGCAGCCGCTGGCAAAATAATAATGAATAAAAAAGAAGCAGCAGGTGACTTGTCACCTGCTGTTTTTTACTGTCCGCACATTCGGTCGAACTGGGCTATCACATCGGCAAAATATTGCTTTCTCTCTTTTGACGCCGCGTTGAAGAGTTCGTGTTTGGCATTTTCATAACGTATAAGTCTGGCCTGGGGAACTCTCTTCATGAATTCACTGAAGCCGGCCGCATCCACCAGTGTGTCGATTCCCGACTGCATCAGCGTGACGGGGATCTTTATTCTGTGCGCGCGTTTCATAATAAGTCCGGTCACATCGACCGCCGCCATCACCCAGCCAAAGGATGGAGCGGAAGTGCGATAATGGGAGTCGAAAATACGCTGCCTGAAAAAGTACATGTAGCGCGCCTTCGAGAGCGTACTGCTATTTGGAAACTCGGGCTCGGGATCAAAGTGATGCTGTCCGAAGCACAGCTTTTTCTGACTGCGGGTCATCTTCATGTAGGTCCGCAAAGCTTCAATCCTGCGGGGAGTCATTTTCCCGGTATGGAGTTTGAGCATAGGAGAAGTGAGGACAGCTCCGCTAAAAGTCTTTGGATAGGTTCCGAGGAAGAGAGCGCCGACAGCGCCTCCCATAGAGTGGGCCAGCAGGAGACGGGGAAGCTTTCCGGAAGCGGGCATCACTACCCGGTCCATAAATTCACGCAGGTCCTTCACATAGGTGTCAAAGGTGTCGATGTGGACTACATCATATTCTGGAAGTTTTCCGCCGGAATAACCGTGGCAGCGCTGCTCGAGAAAGAAGATCGTATAGCCTGCCTGCCACAGGTACCAGGCAAATTCGTGGTATTTGCCCCAGAACCCGCAATAGCCGTGCAGTATGACTACAACCGCTTTGGGATTCGGGTGTTCCGCGTAATAGTAGTTGAGTTTGATCCCGTCCCGTGTAGTGATTTTACCGTTCTTTACATGCTGCTCCCGCCAGAGCCGGTTTTGAGTCTCCATTACGGGAATATAATCCTTTTCTCCAAGGAAATGAATCTTGTGTTCGATCATGATTCTGCCTCGTACAGTTCTCTGGCTTTTGCCGGATAATTAGTGATGACCGCATTTACGCCGTACTCCCTGCAGGCCCGAAGTTCGGCGGCGGAGTTGACGGTCCAGACATTGACGTCGAGACCGTATTTGCGGCTGTCCTCCATGAAATCAGGATACTGGAGATTGTAGAAAGCGGGGTGCAAAGCGTCCGCGCCAAGTCTGTGTCCGTAACCGGGCATGTCAATGGGACCGTCTCCGTAGAGAAGGCCTGTCTTCGCTTCGGGATCCAGCTCTTTGATCCTGCGTACCGTATAGTGATTGAAGGAAGAGTAGATAACACGGTCTTCCCAGTGCTTGCGCTTTGTAAGTTCCAGGATCTTTTCCTCGATCTTCTCATAAAAGACGATGCCGGTCTTGATCTCGATGTTGATCAGCAGCCCGGTGGGCTCAAGAAGATCGAAAACCTCTTCCATTGTCGGGATCTTTACGCCCTCGTAAGCTGAGTTTCCGTTACTGAAATCCAGCCTGCGGAGCTCCTCGAAAGTAAAGTCTTTGAGCCAGCCTTTGCCGCTGCTTGTGCGGTCAATGGCCTCGTCGTGGCAGACCACGATCTCGCCGTCTTTGGTCATCTGGATGTCCAGTTCGACACCGTCGGCGCCCATGTCGGCTGCCATTTTAAAAGCGGGAAGTGTATTTTCAGGGGCGTACCCGCTGGCTCCCCGATGCCCCCAGATCAGGGGATATTTTGATGTATTCATAATGCATGCCTTTCCAAGTTGTGAGCGGTTTGTGCTATATAAATACTTTACTTCTTTTCGGGGATGAGTCAAGGTTGGGAATGCCTGGGCTCGAATGTAAGAAAATCAGAAAAACTGCGTTTTGTTATTATGACAGGCAGAGGGAACATGTGAACCGCAGGCAGCGGATCTGTAAACATGTTCACTTTACACATGTTATCTTCGCGTGCTACACTGTGTGTGGCGCTGAGGACAGCGAATTTTAAGGAGGATTTAAAATGAATATCATTATTGGAATTATTGTCGGCGGAATCGCAGGCTGGCTTGCAGGTCAGATCATGGGAAGCAGATTTTCCGTACTGGGAAATATCATCATCGGCGTAGTCGGCGGATTCGTCGGCAGCACTGTACTGAGGTTCGTAGGGATCTACAGTTACGGCACGATCGGAAACATCATTGTCGCGGTGATCGGCGCGTGCATCTGCATTGCCGTCATGAGAATGATCAAGTAAAAAAGGAAATTGCAAGTTGTAATGAGTCAGGCGGAATAGTCCACCTGGCTCAATTTACTTTTGGGGGATAATAGTTCATAATAATTGCAGCATTGCGCAGACGGCGCCTCCGGGCGTCTGATCACACTGTAAGGGGGTACTATGAAATACCGCATTGACCAGAACAACTATCATACTTTTTCTACTTACGAAATCAACAAAATGCCCGGCAGGAGCTATTTTATCCCTTATCCGGACAGGGCTGCCGCTGACGCCGTGACGCCTAAGGAGAAGAGATATTCTTCCTCCAAGGTGGTGTGCCTGAACGGCAGGTGGGATTTCAAATTCTATGAAAGACCGGCGGAGGTGCCGGAGATACTGGATACGGAAAAAACGGCTTTCGATACCATCGACGTACCCGCCTGCTGGCAGTTCAGGGGTTACGATAAGCCGTTCTATATCAATATCCGCTATCAGTTTCCTTTCAAGCCGCCGGTGATCCCCACGACCGATAAGGTTGGGAGAGTCTTCTCCTGGGTGGGTGTGGACCAGAAGGTCTCGCCGCGCTATAAGGATCCGGGCGAGGAGTACAATTTTGTCGGTATTTACCGCAGGGATCTTGAGATCGATGACCCTGGCAAGAACTACGTGATCTCTTTCCTCGGAGTTGCCAGCTGCATGGATCTCTATGTCAACGGCCGCTTTGTCGGCTATTCCGAGGGCGCTCATAATACCGCGGAGTTCGACCTCAGCGGAATGCTCAGCGCCGGGACCAACGAGCTCGTGGTCGTGGTGCACCGCTGGTGCAACGGAACTTATCTTGAGGACCAGGATATGTTCCGCAACAACGGTATTTTCCGCGATGTACTGCTCAGGATCTCCGACGACAGCGATATCTGTGAGATCGACGCGCATACGGAGAAGACCGGAGATACCTACAGCCTCAAACTCAGTGCCAAAACATTGAAACCCGCCGATATCACCTTCACGATTGAGGGACACGGAATTTCCCGCAGCAAGACTGCCAAGGCAGCCGAGTGTATGGTCTCTGTGACTTTCGAGGATCTGGAAGTGACAGAGTGGAACGCGGAAGAGCCCGTTCTCTATAACATCTACTACGAGACAGAGAGCTGCTGCGTGAAGGAGAAGATTGGATTCAAAACCGTTGCGATAGAGGGCGATCTATTCCTTGTAAACGGCAGAAAGATCAAGTTCCACGGAGTAAACCATCACGACACAAGCTGTACAAACGGCTACACAATGACGCCTGATGAGATCGAGAGAGATGTCAGGATCTGCAAGGATTTCAATATCGACATGATCCGCACGTCCCACTATCCTCCTGATCCGCTGCTTTTAGAGCTCGCTGACGAATACGGTCTCTATATCGTGGACGAGAACGACCTGGAGACCCACGGGACATTTGCGATGCAGCTTCCCGCGACCTACAATACCATCAGCCATGACCGCAAATGGGAGTCTCACTACATCGACCGGATCAGCCGTCTCTACCAGCGAGATAAGATCCACAGCAACACATCGATCGTGATGTGGAGTCTCGGAAATGAGGCGGGCGGCTATCACAATACAGACGCGATGTACGACTACCTGAAGCTTCGCTCGGATCTGCCCGTACACTACGAGAGCGCCATCCACTGCAAGAGGATCGCTTATGATGTCGGCAGCGAGATGTACCCTTCCGTAAAGATGGTCCATGACGCCGGCGAGCACTGCCGCAAGCAGAAGCAGCTCAACGACAGGCCCTATTTCATGTGCGAATACGCGCACGCCATGGGAGTGGGACCCGGCAATACCGAAGCCTACTGGGAAGAGATCTATAAATACGACAACCTGATCGGCGGCTGCGTGTGGGAGATGGTCGATCACGCGGTTCTCCACGAGGACGGCAGCTACACCTACGGAGGAGACCACGGCGAGTGGAGCCACGACGGCAATTTCTGTGTGGACGGCCTTTTCTATCCCGACAGGACTCCTTCCGCCGGCGCGAAGATCATCAGATTCATCTATCGCCCGATCAGGGTCAGACATATATCGGGAAGCACTTTCGAGGTGTTCAACACAACAGCTTTTTCGGAGGGCAGCCGCTATCAACTGACATTTACCTGGAACGACGGCAGCGTGACCGTGATCACGCCCGACGCCGGACCGCTTCAGAAGTCTGTTGTTATAGTACCCGAGCCGGAGGCTGTAGAGGGAAATCTCTCTGTCATCGTGAGCGCTAAGGACCTTCGAACCGGCAAAATAGTGTCGGAGGAACAGATCGTGATCAGACAGTGCGTCCCGGGCGAAGAAGGCGGCCATCTGCTTCCCGAAGAATGCACTTTCCCGAACGGACACTTTGTGCTGGAACTGCCGGGTGGGGAGAAACTAAGAAGCAACTCGGAATATACGATCCTTTACCGCGCGCCTACAGATAACGACACGGACCTGAAGTTCAGCAATTCGATGGAACCCTATATGCACCAGGAGGAGACTGTGATCTCGTGCAGCAGGATCCTCAACGGGTACCGCGTCGAAAGCGAACTGGTCAATAAGAGCGGCAAGTTCAATGTGATCGACAGCTACGAAGGCACAGAGGATGGGATTCTGGTCACCAGCACGCTCCATTGTGTCTCCGGCGGTGATATTGTTCCCCGCTTCGGCAAAACTTTCCGCCTGGATTCAGTTTTTGACGACGTCAGGTACACCGGAAGATGCGGGGAGAGCTACTGCGACATGAAAGACCAGTTCCCGATCCGCACTGTGGAGTGCAAAGTGGCTGATATGACAGAACCCAATATCCGCCCCCAGGAGAGCGGAAACCGCTGCGACTGCACAGAGGCCAGTGTGAGCAGCGGAAAGGTGACAGTCACTTTCAAGGCTGTGGACAAGCCCTTTGAGCTTGGTATCAAGCCTTATTCCGACTGGTCTCTCTGCAGGATGAAACACCGCGAAGATGAAAAGCGTACCGGCACTTATGTGACGATCCAGGCTTTCCAGCAGGGCATCGGCACAGGAGCCTGCGGACCCGGAGTAATGCCTGAATATCAGCACAGTGCTAAGAAAGATTACACTCTGAAATTCCTGATCCGCGTGAATAAAGACTGAGGCAGGCCGGAGACGGAAGCGTTAATAGACGGCGAATCTCTTGACAACACCCGGAAAAGTGCCTAAAATAGCGTTTGTTACGGTTTATAAAGGAGTACTTTTAAATCTGACAGGCGGACGCTGAACATGTGTCAGTAGCAGGCCGATCCCGTACACCGACAGAGAACCCGTTCACCGGCTGAGAGACGGGGGTGCGCGCGGCGCTGTGAATTTCAGCATGGGAGTCCTTCGCGAGGCGCTTTAATAAAAACGGCGATAAGCGGATGCCGCTGCGGCAGCGATGAGCAGTAATCAATGAGAGCAGATGGCAGGAGCCGTCTGAACGTGGGTGGTACCGCGGGAATTTGTCCTTTCTCGTCCCATATTCGGTTTCATAAACAGAAGCCGGATATGGGACTTTGTATTTGCACAATAATATTTATAAAAAAGGAGAAGCTATGAGCAGGTTTGATGAGATCCGGGAGAAATTTCTGGAAGAAGCCAAAGGCCGCACTGACTCCCGCAGCATCTATGAGCTTCGCAAGAAGTATCTGGACCGCAAAGCGGGCGAAGTGAATGCGCTGATGAAGGAGATGCGCAACATTCCCAAGGATGAGAAGGCCGATTTCGGTAAGAACGTGAACCTTCTCAAGGACTGGGTGCTTGAGAATCTTACCAAAATGGAAGAGAAGGCCAGAGAGGCCGAGCTGCAGCGCCGCTACGAGAGCGAGAAGATCGACGTGACGATCCCTGCGGATAAGGATCCCCGCGGTAATCTTCACCCCATCACGCAGATGAAGAACCAGATGGTCAATATTTTCGCGGGAATGGGATTTGAGATCTATGAAGGTTCGGAGATCGAAAATGATTACTACAACTTCACAGCTCTGAACACCCCCATGGATCATCCGGCAAGAGACATGCAGGATACTTTCTACCTGTCTCCCGAGTATCTGCTCAGGACCCAGACTTCCGCAGGACAGATCCACGTGATGGAGGCCAAGAAGCCCCCGATCAAGATCCTGTCCCCCGGCAAGGTTTTCCGCTCCGATGACGACGCCACTCATTCCCCGATGTTCAGCCAGATGGAAGGCCTTGTAGTTGACAAGGGCATCACTCTCTGCGACCTTCAGGGAATGCTGGACGAGTTCGTGCAGCAGGTATACGGCGAGGGAACGCGCACAAGACTGCGCCCTTCCTTCTTCCCCTTCACAGAGCCCAGCGTAGAAGTTGACTGCAGCTGCTTCGCATGCGGCGGCAAGGGATGCAAACTCTGCAAGGGCACCGGCTGGATCGAGATCCTCGGCGCAGGCGTTGTAAACAACAAGGTCCTTGAGAACTGCGGAATCGATCCCAACGAGTACAGCGGATTCGCTTTCGGTATCGGTATCGAGCGCGCTGCTATGCTCAAGTACGGCATCAACAACATCAAGCTCCTGTTCGAGTCCGACCTTCGCGTCCTTGAGCAGATCAACGATGCCTGACGCGGGGAAAGGAGGATATAGATCATGATCGCACCACTTAGCTGGTTAAAAGAATACGTTGATATCGACTGCACTCCCCAGGAGCTGCAGGACAAGCTTTTCTCCTGTGGATTTGAGGTAGAAGAACTCCATGAAGTGGGAGAGGATATCTCAGGGGTCGTCGTAGGCCTGGTTGAGACCTGTGAGGCTATTCCGGACACACATCTGCACGTCTGCACCGTAAACTGCGGTGAGCACGGCACTTTCCAGATCTGCTGCGGCGCGGATAACGTCGAGGCAGGAAAGAAGTTTCCCACAGCGCTGGTCGGCGCGACTGTATACGCCACGAGCCGTGACCACACTACAGTTGAAGGAACTATGACCATCAAGAAGGGCAAGCTTCGCGGATTTGAGTCCCATGGCATGCTCTGCTCGGGAGTTGAACTTGGCGTCAGCGAAGATATGTATCCCGGCGCGGGCTACAACGGACTGCTCGTCCTTCCCGATGAAGCAGAGGTCGGAGCGGACGTAAAGCCGATCCTTGGTCTTGACGACTGGCTTTTCGATATTGCCATCACGGCTAACCGCCCTGACTGCCAGAGCATCTTCGGCATCGCGCGCGAAGTCGCCGCTGTACTGGAGAAGCCTCTCAGGATGCCTGCTCTCGACTATACAGAGACAGACGTCAGACTTGAAAACTTTGACATTACCGTAGAAGCTCCGCAGCTGTGCCCCCGCTATATCGGCCACTATGTCTATGATGTCAAAATAGCTCCTTCCCCCGCCTGGATGCGCCGCCGTCTGGCACTCGTCGGAATGAACGCTATTTCAAATATGGTTGATATCACCAACTATATTTTGACAGAGCTCGGACAGCCCATGCACGCGTTTGACTATGCGTATCTGCGCGGCAACGGCATCAATGTCCGCACCGCGAAGGACGGAGAGAAGATCGTCACTCTTGATGAGCAGGAGTTGACACTGAACAGTTCCAACCTGGTCATCTGCGACGGTGAGCGCCCGATCGCACTGGCAGGCGTTATGGGAGGTCTCAATTCCGAGATCCTTCCCACTACGGAAGCGGTTATGTTCGAGTCCGCGAAGTTCGCACGCGACAACATCCGCCGCACTTCCAGAAGCGTCGGCAAGCGCACAGACGCGAGCGCCCGCTATGAGAAGGGCGTCGACGAGTACGCGACCGTTATGGCTATGAAGCGCGCCCTGCACCTGGTTGAGGAGCTCGGCTGCGGCAAGGTTTCCTCCACTCACTTCGACGTGAACACAGGAAACAGCGTAGAGTCCCGTGAGATGACCGTCGAGATCGATAAGATCAGCGGCGTTCTTGGAATTACGGTTCCGGATGAGGACATCGTCCGCATCATGAACAACCTCGACATGAAGCCTGAGATCAGTGAGAAAGACGGCAGGCGCATGCTGACCCTTCAGGTCCCGGCATACCGCGACGACATGGAAGGATATCAGGACGTCGCTGAAGAAGTCATCCGCCTGTATGGCTATGACAAGCTGGTTCCCACATTCCTCAAGAAGGCGGAGGTCACCACCGGCGGCTGGAACCCTGTTCAGCGCCGTGAGATGCGCATTAAGGAAGCTCTGTGCGGACTCGGCGCTTACGAGTGCATGCACTATTCCTTCTTCTCACCTTCCGATCTGGACCTTCTGCGTTATCCCGCGGACGCTCCGGAGCGCAATGCCATCCGCATTATGAACCCCATTAGCGAGGAACTGTCCCTGATGCGCACCACGCTGACGGCTTCCATGCTCCATGCAGTCGTGCGCAACCAGAAGAACGGCCGCCTCGACGGCAGACTCTTTGAGATCGCGAAAGTCTTCGTGCCCAAGGCGCTTCCTCTTACCGAGTATCCGGATGAGAGAGATCACCTGGTTGTCGCTTTCTGGGGAAAAGGAGAGGATTTCTTCACTGTAAAGGGCGCTGCTGAGACAGTAGCGGATACGCTGCATGTGAAATTTGCATACAAGGCTGCAACCCGAAGCTTCACACATCCCTACCAGACCGCTGATGTGATCTGCGAAGGTCAGACTGTAGGATATATAGGCACTCTTGCATACGACATCGCTGAAGCCGAGAGCATGCGCACAAACCTCTATCTGATGGAGTTGGATCTGGCTGCTCTGTATCCGCTGTGCGGAAATACACCGGCCTTTGAACCCCTGCCGAAGTTCCTGGATGTCTCCCGTGACCTCGCGCTTGTCATGGACAAGAACATCACCTGCGCGCAGGTTGAGGATCAGATCAGGGCAGCCTGCAAGTACGTCCGCGACATCAGACTCTTCGACGTATACGAAGGCGTTCCTATTCCGCCCACTATGAAGAGCATGGCCTTCACCCTCACTTTCAGGGCTGGCGAAGAGGAATTCACTTCAGAAGATCTTGACAGATATGTGGCCAAGATCCTCAAGAAGCTGGATGCAGTGCTCGGAATCACACTCAGAGCATAATCATTGTAATAATAAAAAGCCGCAGTACCGGGATCGTCCGGTGCTGCGGCTTTATTTGATTCAGTATCTGTTTGCCATCCATGCTTTGATATCATCGATGACTTTGGCGTATGCTGTCTCCTGCAGAAGGGAGTGGCGAAGGCTGGGATAGACAATGGAAGTGACATCTCTATAGCCTGCATCACGAAGAAGCTGCGCCTGGGTATCGCCGTAAGTTCCGTTTGCTGCGGTAACATCGTCGCCTCCCGTTAGGAAAAGGACCGGCGTATCTGTGAGGGGCGGATTTGTGTTCTCCAGCGTCTCATTAACGGCCAGATCAGCCTGCATGACGACGAAATCTCTGAAGAAGCGATTTGTGTAGTCAGGACTGTCATAGGGCAGCGCGGCGAGCCATCTGCGCCTTTCAGCGTCAGAAGTGATAAAGCCGAGAGAACTTCTGTCTGAAGCGAAAGGCGCGTTGAGACGGCCGAAGACCAGAGGAAAGATCATCACGTTTACAGAATCCGCGCCGTGAAGAAGGATATCTCTGTCTGTGATGGCCAGGAGTTCCTCCATCTTTTCAGGCGCGATCACAGCGTGGGAAGGACCGGTGTAGATAATGCCGTCCCACTGCGCCATCTTCTCGTAAATCGCGATCTGTGACACAGTCGTGCCGAGACTGTGGGCAAAAAGGACTACGGGAAGTCCGGGGAATGATCTGCGCAGGATCGCGCAGAGGGAGGAGCCGTCTAACGCAAAACCACGGAAAAGATTTCCTTCCCCGTATTCAGCCCGGGTCCTGCCATGCTTTCTGTACTCATGCAGGGCGACTGTGTAACCGGACTTGACCATTTCGCCGGCAAAGATCTCATAGTAGTCGGCGACCTCCGCCAGTCCTGTCATGATCTGGACCACAGCGCGGGGGCTTTCCGCTTCCCAGACTTTGTACCATATTTCCTCACCGTCAAAAGATGTAAATTCCATTTTGTGTCCTCCCGGTGTGTAAGCTTACTCGGCATTTGGACGCGTCAGTTCCTGCTGCAAAACTAATTATGGACCAGAGAGTCTCCAAATCGCAACAGGAAAACGGTTCCGCTCCCATTAAAAGTCGATTATAATCAATAAAGTACAGAAAAACAGAAACTGAAGATCCGGGATAAATGGATTTGAGAAAAGAGGACAGGAGCAGCAATATGGATCAGAACAAAAAGGTTACAACCCTATATCTGGTGCGCCATGGCACCACAGCCTGGAATCAGGCGCTTCGCTATCAGGGACAGACAGATAATCCGCTCGATGAGATAGGAGAGAGACAGGGAGCCTGTCTTGAGGAATACTTCAAGGATATTCATGTTGATCTGGGGGTGACCAGCCCGCTGCAGCGCGCTGTCAAAACATTGGAATACAGTCTTGCTACCCAGGATCATGAGGTCCCCGTTCTGGTAGAGCCCGGCATTATGGAGATCGACTTCGGTCTCATAGACGGCTGGACCAAAGAGGAGATCCAGGCGAAGTATCCGGAATTCTACAGAATGTATGTGCTTAATGAGGACAGAGGCCACGCCAGGGCGCCGGGCGGAGAGACGATGATCGAAGTCTACGGGCGCGTGAGCGAAGCGATCATGAGGATCGTGAGAGAGCACAGGGGAGATACTATTGTGATCGCCTCCCACGGCACGGCAATCCAGACTTTCCTCAACTATGCCGAAGGCATCCCGGCGGATAAAATGGACCGTTATCTGCTGTATAACGTCAGTGTCTGCTGCGTCACGGTAGACGAAGAGGACCATACAACACTGAAATTTGTGGATGATAAACATCATGTGCCGAAGGAGCTTCAGTTTTCCTACAGTTCAATCCCGTCAAAATAAAGAATACCGAACAGAAAAAACCTCCGGACCGCTTGCGGGTCCGGAGGTTTTTTATTACATTTCTTCGTTTTCAGGCTCTTCAACGGGAGCGCTCTCTTCTTCGGTAGAACTGTCGGAAGCGTCCTCGCGAGGAGCGGTAATAGTAGCGTGATCTTCGGGATAGTAGGTGATTCCGTCGATATCGAAATCATCTCTGTCGTCGCGGATGATGAAGATCATGGTGCGGCCCTGGTTTACAGTGACTTCGTTTCCGTTGTCATCGTAGAACAGTGTGGGCTCATAGTCGTCTTCTTTGTTCCATGTGACATGGATCATCTTGCCGTTTGTGATGTAGAATCCGTCGTAACCGGGATCCTCGATCCTGAACCAGAGGTATCCGTGTGTGCCGTCTTCCCACTCGCGGGAGTCGTTGTTCGCATATACCCATTCAGCGCGCTGAATGAAGATGTTGGTGAACGCCATCTGCTCGCCTGTGGCCGCGTCGCACTGGTCGTTGCCGTACAGGGTCTTGTAATAGAGATGATCATCTTCGTCGTAGTAAAGCGCGGACTGAGTGACAGGGAAGGATCCCGCCATATCTACTTCTGTCGCGTTTACAGCATCCGGATACTGGGAGAGATCATTGATCTGTCCATCCTTTGCGAAAGTGAAATGCTTGTCGTGATAATACTCTTCACGGTGCTCTTTCTCGAATCCGGCTTCTTCGATAGCGTTAAGGATGTGATCGGCATCCGTGTAGGCTGTGTGCTCGATCGCGACGCCGTCGTGAGGAATGCGGTAGAAAGCTCCGTAATCCGGTCCCATGGACGGATGTCCGGTACCGTTGATGTTATCTACATCCTCGCGGGAGAGTATTTCTCCGGTGTAGTCGGAAGGACCGCCGAAATGAATGATGATCGGATCCCACTCAAGAGCTTCGTAGACAAAATAGGAACGGATACTGCGGACGTTGCCGATCCTGTCAAGATCCTGCCAATCCTGCATGATACCCATCTGGCGGCTCATGTTGCCTTCTTCCATGATCTCATAGAATACATCGACTCTGTCGAGACCATACTGGGGCTGCGCCTGTTTATTGATGGGGAACATGAAAGCCAGAGGGCGCTGTTTGAGAAGCTCCTCATCCATGACCTTTCCGGTCAGAGGGCTTCTGGGGAGTTCGGGCTCGGGTTCGGGTTCGGGCACCGGTTCCGGTACAGGTTCGGGTTCAGGCTTAGAGATCGCTTCGGTTGCTGCCTGGACGACTGTTGTGTCTGCTGCCGCAGCTTCCTCTGCCTTCTTTTCTGTTTCAACTGTAGTTTCTTCCTGCTGAGTCTGAGCGGAGGTTGAACCGCCGCAGCCGGTAAGAGCTGTGGACAATGCCAGTGTGGCGACCGTCAGAACACAAAGACTTCTTTTACGCATAAAAGTCCTCCCGATATTATTCTTGTTTTATTTGTTCAGCCAAAAGATAAGCATATGCATATTCTAACCCATGGCGTAAAAATTTGCAATAGTTTGTAATATTTATGTAACAAGGACGGGGAAAGCACGTCACTTAATATATATGGGATGTGGTATAATACAGGTGTATGTTATTTTGACAGAATATCCGGATACTGAAGAGGTGACGCACTATGAAGAAGAGAAAGATATCTGCATTGCTTATTTGCCTGATTCTGGCGCTCAATGCCTGCACCGGCAGCGGATCATCCTCCGCGACGGTGAGCAGCACGGGGGCGACATCAGCAGAAACGGAGACGGCAGCTCAGATCCCGGAGCAGAATAAAAAGCCGGAGCTTGTGATAATGGGCGAAGAGGCCCAGGATTACAGCCGCGCTGTGCAGGCAAAAAAGACAGAGCAGACCAATGTCAGGAGCGGAGCGCTCTATGCGGCAAAAGACGGACCGAAAGCTCTGGCCAAGGATTTCACGGTCATGGTCTACATCGTCGGCTCCAATCTTGAGAGCCGTTACGGCGCTGCCACAAACGACATGAAGGAGATGATCGGAGCTGATCTTGATTTCACGAGGAACAATCTCCTTGTCTATACCGGCGGCAGCAAGAGATGGACCAGCGCTATATCAAATATATGCAACAGCGTTATCAATATGGAAAACGGCGAGCAGCTGGAGGTGACGGCGCAGACATCGGAGACAGCGGACATGGGCGCAGCGGGCACGCTGGCTGAATTTATCAATTACTGTACGGCCCATTACCCGGCAAAGCACTACGGACTTGTGCTGTGGGATCACGGCGCGGGTCCCCTGTGGGGCTACGGGAGTGATGAGCTGTTCGGAAATGACAGTCTGCTTCTGGAGGAACTGAAAGGCGCGATGGATCAGACACAGTTTAACGGTGATTCCAAACTTGACTTCGTTGGTTTCGACGCCTGTCTGATGGGGTCCGTTGAGAGCGCAAGGCTCTGGAAGGATTACGCTCAGTACATGGTCGGCTCGGAGGAACTCGAGTCCGGACGCGGGTGGGACTACAGTTTCCTCAATACTCTCAATGAGACGGACGACGCCAGAACGATCGTGAGCGCGATCGTTGAGGCATATGGAAAGTATTATGAAAACAACAAGTCGGAGTTCTTCAACCCCGATGTGACTCTGGCGGCAATGGACCTGAGCAAAACGGATCAGCTCATCGAGAGCGCGAACACACTTTTTGCGGCGATGAAGAGCGGGATCGAACAGGGAAATTACCCTGAGATCAACCAGGCGAGAGCGAAGACGAAGGCTTTCGGCCTTGGAGCAGCCAGCGGCAAAGAGGACGCCTATGACCTTCTTGATCTGAAAAATCTCGCTGAGAACGTCACGGAGCTGTATCCCGAGGAGAGCCGCGGGATCCTTGAGGCGATCGATGAAATGGTGGTGCGAAGCACATCCAATGTCAGCGGCGCGAACGGCGTCTCCATCTATCTTCCCGGCGACAATCCCGACCTTTACGGCGTATCCGGAGAACTGTATTCTGAAGAGATCTCGCTGTCCCCTGAGTATTCGGCTTTTGTCACCGCCTATATGGACAGCTGGATTGCAGGATCAAATACTGACTGGACTCTCCCTGAGATCATGCGCGAGGGAGATGAGCTGACGCTGCAGCTCACCGACGAGCAGGTGAGAAATGCCTCCCAGGCTTTCTATACAGTGCTGCAGAGGAACAGCTTCGGTGATTACGCGATCACTACGGCTAATATCGCTATAGAACCTGATGAGAACAATGTTTTGCACATTCCGGCAGACCCGATGCTCCTGAACGTCGCAACAGACATGGAGGAAGCGCCGGCTCCTCTTACATGCCTGCAGTCGCAGAGCAACAACGGAGAGTCTGTTTACAGAACTCTCAGCTGTTACCTCACGTCCGGACATGAGTTCATGGACGTTGACTGGGACAAGGATGAAGAAGTTGTTATCACCGCGAAAAATATTGCGGGTGAGACGGAGACCTCTGTCCTCGATATCACTTCCGCTTCCGGCAGCGCCTGGGCGGGAGGCAAGGCGTCTATTGACGTATCCAACTATGAATCTCTTATAAACGCGGGGAGCATTTCCTATAATCCCCGGCGCGATGAAAATGGCAATATGAAGCCGTTTTTCGAATGGAAATTCTCGGGATATGAAATGTACCCGCTGTGCCTGGATCACGGTTTCAGACTAGAAATGAAGCCGGCCTCCGGCTTTGACAAGGATTTCATCTGCCAAGTTACGATTAAGGACATTAACGGCAGAGTCCACGGATCGGAGTATATCGATCTGGAACTGGATCACGACAGGGAATATGAAGAGGTCAGTACGGAAAACGGAACCCTGTACGCCGAAGTCCGGGGAGAAGAGGCAGTGATAACCGGCTACGAGGGAGAAGACACAGAGATCACAGTTCCTTCCGAGATCGCCGGCAAAAAAGTGACGGAGATCGGTGACGAAGCCTTATCAGGGCTGAGCGGGTGCAGGAAGATCACGCTTCCCGAGGGAATCAGAACGATCGGAATATCGGCTTTTCGTGGCAGCGGTATCGAATCGGTCGAGATCCCTGAGAGCGTGGAGACGATAAAGAGAGCCGCGTTTTCAAGAACGAAACTGACGTCGGTCACACTTCCCAAGGGGCTTTCATACATAGGCACCATTCCGTTCGCTGATTGCGAAAACCTTGCGGAGATCTCGATCTGTGAGTGCAATGAAAACTATAAGACGGTGGACGGCGTCCTGTACACCAAGGACGGAAAGACACTTATTCAATATCCCGGCGCGAAGAGCGGTGAATACAAGGTGGAGAACGGTACGGAGACGATCGCCTACGGATCCTTTGCGGGATCGCTTATTGAGAGCGCGGTCCTGCCGGAATCTCTTAAGAGTATAGAGAACATGGCTTTCTTCGAATGCGATGGCCTTTCCTCTTTCAATCTTCCCGACAGTCTTGAGTCAGTCGGAGATTCCGCTTTCGGGGAATATATGCTGTTCAGGTTCGGGGAGGAAGAAAATCCGCTCATTGAGTCGATGCGCGTCGGACCAAACGTGCGGCATATAGGAAAAGAAGCCTTCAGCATGATGAACATCGCGGCCTTTGAGGTGGATGAGAACAATCCCTATTTTGCCTCGTCGGGAGGTTTCATCACGAGCAAGGCCAAGGATATGATAATTGAGGTGCCGCAGGGGCTGGGCAAAATTGTCATGATCCCTGATGGAATCACTACTTTACAGGATTATCTCCTCAAGTACTGCGAAGACGCCGCGGATATTGTGATCCCGGACAGCGTTTTCCGCTTCGGGAAATACGTCTTCCCATACGAGCTCGGAGAAAAAGACGAGAACGGGCAGTATCAGTACATCTACGACGTCAAACTGCACTGCTCAGAGGGCTCTGCCGCAGAGTCTTATGCAAAACAGTTTGAGATCGCCTATGACGACGTGGTGGATCCGGAGAACCTTGTCTATGAGACTGTGACGGAGGAGATGGCCGGTACGGATGGCGCGGAACCCGCGACACTGACATGGCATGTCTTTAAAGATCACGCGGAACTGGTCGCCTGCAGCGGAAATGACAAAGGAACACTCACGATCCCGTCTGAGTTCAGAGAACTGCCCGTGACAGCGATACGCAGCGAGAAATCCCTGTACAATAACTGCTTCTATTCCAAAGTCGTCATTCCGGACAGCGTGAGCACGATTGAGAGCAAGTTCTTCTCTGACTTCTACATGCTGAAGGAACTGGAGACCGGCGCCGGCAATAAGAACTATAAATGTGTGGACGGCGTCCTGTTTGACGCTAAGGGGGAGACCCTTATACTCTATCCGAAACAGAAGGAAGACGCGGAATATACTGTCCCCGGCAAAACAGTGACGATCGGGGAAAACGCCTTTTACCTCAATACTTTGCTGACGAAAGTCACGCTGCCCAAGTCCCTGAGGACGATCGGAAAGAGCGCGTTCGGAAGCTGCTCATCACTGTCTGATGTGGAATTTGCCAAGGGTCTCAAAGAGATCGGAGCCAGGGCCTTCAACAACTGTCCTCTAAAGGATGTGAAACTTCCTTCCTCTGTTACCTCGATCGGCTCGTCAGCCTTTACGCCGGGCGAAGGGTTTGGAAAGATCGAGCTTCCGGATAAACTGGAGAAAATGGGTTACTCTGCTTTCACCGCCAGGTACGGCGAGCCGTTCACACAGGATGTGATCCTTATTCCGGCAAATCTTGTCATCACGGAAAAATTCCTCGACAATATCCTTTTCGAGAGGTTTGAGGTTAATGAAAAGAGTGAGAAGTATATGGCGGCTGACGGGCTTTTGATGAGCAAAGACGGCAGGACGCTTGTAGCTGTTCCCACCCTCGCTGAAGGAGATCTGGTCGTTCCCGACGGAACCCTGTATATTGAGTATTCGGCCCTTGACGGCTGTGACAAGGTGACGGACATTTATCTTCCGGATTCCATTCTGAATATCGGAAATATCGGAGCTAAGGATTACGAGACCGGAGAGTACAGATTTGTCGTTCACTGCAACGCTGGCACCGAGGTCCAGAGGCGTCTGGACGCGAGGGGGATTCCCTGGGTAGAGAAGTAAACTGAGGGCAGTCAGATTGTCTGCATGGGCTGTATTTTGCGGTGAAGCGCTAAAGTGATAAAGCATTAAAAGATTATTAATTAGTGGATATTAGCGAAAGTTTCGTATATTATATTATAAGTTTGAAGCTCGATTTTAGAGAAAGGGCTTCTGACATATAACGAACTTAATGTTAATGAAAAGAACAAGAAAAAGACATTCAGGAGGATTTGAATTATGAGAAAAAATTTTGCTGATTTGGTAAAGATCGGTGTTGTGATCCCCACACTGATCGTCTCAATGGCAGCTTGCGGAGCAGCAAGTGCCCAGGGTACACCGGCGGATGACAAGGCTGAGACAACAGAGGCTGTCGAAGCCGTAGAGAACACAGAGTCAGGCGAGCCTGCTGCCGAGGCGGCTGAGGCAACTGCAGAGCCGAAACTCTATGAGAACAGAGGCTATAAACTGTCTGTTCCCGGCGAGCTGGCGGATAAGATCACAGTAGAAGCACCTGACCTCAACGACGATGGCGTAATTTTTAGCGCGTATGAGACGAAATCCGTCGAGGCTGCTAAGGCCAAAGGAAATGATAATCTGGGTTATGGCTGGCTCTTTACCATTACCGAGAGAAATGAAGAGGAAGCACGCAAGATGATGATCGATGCGATTGGCGACCAGCAGCCGATCGCAGTTACAGCGGACGGCGTCTACCTGATCTTTAACCATCCGACAGACGTCCGCTATGAGCGCGCGACCGTAGAGGATATGGATAAGGATCAGGGAGAGTGGACAGCAGCCTGTGAGTGGGCGAACTCCATCATGAAGAACTTTGCAAAGGAAAACGGTCTGACTGTGATCGGCTTCAACAATACACTTGCAGAATCAGCGCTTGCAAAAGCTGCATTCGACAAGGAGGCCAATTATACCATCAGCACAACAGAGCATGGTCCCCTTGCTCCCAACGGCGTTGATCCCCTCCCCTTCTACGAGAAGATGACTAAGGGAGCCCTGTACGAGAATGTTGATGTGGCAGAAAATGAAGTGCCCGACGGCGAGTATGTCGTACTTGCATTCCCCGATGAGCAGGTGCGCTACGATTTCTTCTTCGCAGAGGGAAGCGAGAACCTCATCCGCACAGTGCAGGGACCCGAGGGCGAAGAGCAGTATACGTTCTTCACAAAGGTGACATTCGAGGATGGCACATCCAAAGCCAGCGAGATCATGCATGAGTGGTACGACGCGATTGCTGAGGCGAACGGAATTCAGTAAGAATTAGCAAAAATTGAATAATCAGTGATATGTCGGAGGCTGCCGCTGTATGCGGCGGCCTCTTTTTTTGTATAATGAGAACAAGATACCTCTGAGGTCGTTTTCCTGATCCTAAGTCGTTTGTCATAGAAGGAGGAAGAAATGGGCAGTATATTCAATGTTGTCGCAGTGCAGAAAAAGGCATATGAAACGTCGGAGCAGAACATGGCTTCCGTGCGTCAGATGCTGGACGCCTATGATGGAAATCTCTGTACAGGGCCGAAGATTGATTTCCTGGTGCTGCCTGAGATATTCACCTGCCCCTATGACAACAAATGCTTTCATGAGTTTGCGGAGAGCGATGGAGGAACTGTTTACAGATTTCTTTCGGAGCTGGCGCGTGACAGGCGGATGTATGTGATAGGAGGCTCTGTTCCGGAACTGGATGACGGAAAACTATATAATACATCTTATGTGTTTGACCGAAGCGGAGCCCTGATCGGGAAACATCGCAAAGTTCATCTGTTTGATATCGATATAGAGGGCGGGCAGTATTATAAGGAATCAGATGTGCTTTCTCCCGGAGAGAAAATGACGGTTTTCGATACGGAATACGGGAAGATGGGAGTATGTATCTGTTTCGATATCCGTTTTCCGGATCTATTCACCTCGATGCGTGATGCAGGTGTGAAGATGGTCTTCGTACCTGCGGATTTCAACATGACCACCGGACCGGCACACTGGGAGATACTTTTCAGAAGCCGGGCCCTTGACCAGCAAATCTTTATGCTTGGATGTGCGGCT
The DNA here is from genome assembly GCA_902794825.1 of uncultured Lachnospiraceae bacterium. Classification (GTDB taxonomy): domain Bacteria; phylum Bacillota; class Clostridia; order Lachnospirales; family Lachnospiraceae; genus CAG-791. Next base: position 13,417 of record CADBIU010000009.1, on the reverse strand, counting down.
GCCAGAGACGAGAATGCTTCCTATGTCGCTTACGGGCACAGCATTTTGACGGACCCGTGGGGGAGAATTGTGAAGGAACTGGGCGCAGAGGAGGGAATTCTTGCTGCACAGATCAATCTTGACACAGTGGAGAGTGTCAGGCAGCAGATACCGCTGCGGTAAGTGTATAGTTCGTATTCTTGGGAGTAAATGATCTCAATTCATACCGGATGTCTTTCTTGGAGATGCAATCGAGCCCTTAGAGATGCCTCTAAGGGCTCTAATACAGCAATCAACCTCCAAGGCTTACTAAACAAAAAGAAAAAAGAGAGCGCCGCCCCTGCTGATTAATCAGCGGGAGCGACGCTTTCTTTATTCGTGAACAAATTACCTCAGAACTCACAAACTCTGTCTGAATTCATAAATAGCCCGGATCGCATCCTCATAGCGCTCTTCAGGCACACCGATCAGAAGGTTGAGTTTGCCGGCGCCCTGGTTGATGGTGCTGATCTCGATCCCCTTTGAAGTGAGTTTCTCCAGAACACGCACGTTTGCGTCGCTCGATTCCGTTGCTTTCTCGCCGGTCACGGCGATCAGAGACTGATTCTCGCGAAGGCCGATGAAATCGGGATGCAGTGTCTCGCGGATCTCTTCAAAGAGATCTTCCTTGCAATCATCCAGAAGGTCTTTGCGGATCACAAGCGTGATCGAGTCGATGCCGGTAAGGCAGTATTCGAAAGGCAGCGCGCGCTCTTTCAAAATATCGAGCATCAGCGCGCTGAATCCCGAGCCGTCACTGACCATGACCTTTTCAATCTGGATCACGGACATTCCTTTGCGGCCGGAGACGCCGGTCACGGGGTTTTTGATTACGCCGGAAGGAAGGTGGCGAACGATCATGGTGCCGGCGTCTTCAGGACGGTCCGTGTTGCGGATGTTGATCGGGATCTCGAGTTCTGAGGCTGAGAGAACCGCGTCTGAGTGGAGCACTGACGCACCCATATAAGAAAGAGTCCGAAGTTCCCGGTAACTCATGTAAGAGACGGTTTCGGGGTTCTCGACAATGCGGGGGTCTGCCGCGTAAAGCCCGGAGACGTCGGTCCAGTTCTCGTAGAGATCAGCGCCGACAGCGCAGGCCGCAAGGCTTCCTGTGATATCCGAGCCGCCGCGCTCGAAGGTATGGATCACGCCGCTCATGTCCGATCCGTAGAAACCGGCGATCACAGCGCGGTTCAGCGGCAGGAGAGAAGCGCACATGGTGCGCGATGTCATCGGACCGTTCAGGTGCCCGTCCTGGTCAAAACAGACGCACCATGCAGGATCTACGAAGGTAAAGCCGAGATATTTGGCAACTATTTTGGCAGTCAGATATTCGCCGCGGCTCGCGGTGTAGTCCCGCATCGGCTCAGTCCTGAGCGACTGCTCGAGGATCTCGAATTCCTCGTCGAGGGGAAAACTGATCCCAAGGCCGTTTATGATCTCGCGAAAACGCATTTTAATCTGCCGCAGCTCAGCGGCAAAAGGCTCGCCGGCTTTCGCCTTCTCATACAGGTCGAGGAGAAGGTCTGTCACTTTAATATCATCGCTGAATCTTTTCCCCGGCGCAGAAACGACGATAAACCTTCTGGCCGGATCGCTCCGAACAATGTCGCTGATCTTGCGGACCTGGCCGGCGTCCGCGACTGAAGTGCCGCCGAACTTGGCGACAACAATGCGCTCCTTCATAATGATTCCTCCATGGCATAGAATATGAAGCAATTATAACATGAACAAACGGACTCCGGGGTGTCTATATACAGTAAAAAAGAGGGTACTGCGAAGCGCAGCACCCTCTGATGTCAAAAGCATTATTTATTCTCTGTGATATCCATTCCGAAGTACTTGTTGGAGATCGCGGCCAGTGTGCCGTCTTCTCTGAGCTCCTTAAGGGCGTCGTTGATCGCGGCGCGCAGAGACTCGGATGAATCTCCATAGGGCATGATCATGCCGACTTGCTCGACTTCGGGGTCATAGGCAGCGATCTTGATATTGGCGTCAGGCTGTTCTTTCATGTAGTCGTTGATGGACACTTCTGCATTGAGAGTCGCGTCGACACGGCCTGCCAGCAGTTCGTCGATCGTTCCTGCAAGAGACTCAACGTCCTTGACAGTGGCACCGTATTTTTCGGCGGTCAGCTGATAAGTACTGTTTGCGGAGTTGCAGGTCGTCTTTCCTGCCAGATCCTCCATCGATTTGATATCCTCGTTGTCTCCCCGCACGACCAGGACCGTCCTGTTGAACGCATAGAAATCGCTGTAATAGTAAGCCTGTGCCCGCTCGTCCGTATAGCCGACACCGTTTGCCATAACATCGTAGCGTCCTGCCTGCACGCCAGCGAGAAGCCCATCCCACTCACCGGTCACATATTCAGGTGTGACACCGAGCTTCTCAGCCACTGCTCCTGAGACCTCTACCTCAAAGCCGACGAGATTGCCGCTCTCATCTTCATAAGTCCAGGGAGCCCAGTTGCCTTCCATGGCGATCACGATCTTTCCATCTTTCTGTATTTTGGCCAAAAGATCGTCACTTGCAGTTTCTGCAGGTGCAGTATTCTCTGCTGCCGGTTCTGCGTTTTCCTCCTTAGCAGGAGCACCGGAACCGGATCCGCCGCATCCTGCCAGCACAGAAGCTGCCAGCGCGCCGGCGAGCAGCAGTTTAAACCATTTCTTTACACTTTTCTTCACGTGTAATCCTCCTTCTTTTCAATATAGATATTCGTCATTTATGTAAATAATATTGAGTTCTTTGCCGGGGCAGAACAGCTCACGCGTCATGCTGTGTGCGCATGTTCTTTAAGAATTCCCTTGTTCGCTGCTCCCTGGGACTAGCGAAGAATTCCTTGGAAGGTCCCTGCTCCACAATACTGCCGTTTTCCATGAAGATGACGCGGCTGGAGACATTCTCCGCGAAACTGAGCTCGTGTGTGACCACAAGCATGGTCATCCCGTCCTCCGCAAGCTGCCGCATGACGGCCAGTACTTCGCCGATCAGTTCGGGATCGAGCGCTGAAGTCGGCTCGTCAAAATAGATGATCTCCGGGTTTGTCGCCAGCGCCCTTGCGATCGCGACACGCTGCTGCTGTCCGCCGGAGAGCTGGATGGGGTAGTAGTCCGCGCGGTCCGACAGGCCGACCTTGTCCAGCATTTCCATACCGATCTGACAAGCCTTTTCTTTGTCCATCTTTCTGGCGGATGTAAGCCCGAGAGTGACATTGCCGAGTGCCGTCAGATTTGCAAAGAGGTTGTAGTTCTGGAATACAAACGCTGTATTTTTCCGGATCGCAGCGATATCCGCCTTGCGCATATGGCCGAGATCGTAAGTCTCATTGTCGAATATCATTGTTCCGGAATCGGATTTCTCCAGAAAATTGATACAGCGAAGAAGTGTGGTCTTTCCGCTTCCGCTCGGACCGAGGATCGCGATCACATCTCCCTTTTCTACCGTAAGATCAATACCCTTGAGCACCGTATTTGCTCCAAAAGATTTTCTGAGTTCTTTGATCTCCATAATTTTCCTCACTCCTGTGCGCGCACTTCGGTTTCCCTGCTGTTATAAGCGCTGAGTCTCTTTTCAAAATAGCGCTGTACGAAAGTAAGGATCGTAGAGAAGAAAAGATAGATCAGTGCCACTTCGCAGTAGAGCCAGAGGGGCTCATAAGTACGGCCTACTATCTTTTGCGCCGCCATAAACATATCCGCAACTGTGATCTCCGCCACAAGGGATGTATCCTTGAGCATTGCGATCACTGAGTTGGAGAGGGGAGGAAACGCAGTGCGAAGCGCCTGCGGGATCACAACATGGCGCATGATCTGCAGATAGTTCATTCCGACACAATAGCCTGCTTCCATCTGTCCTTCAGGAACTGCCTCCAGCGCCGAGCGCATCGTCTCCGCACAGTAAGCGCCCTCATTGAGTGAAAAGACGATCACTGCGCAAACGAAAGAGTTCAGAACGATTCCGATCTTGGGGAAACCATAATAAGCAAGAAACAGTTGTACCAGAAGAGGCGTGCCTCTGAAGATCCAGATATAGAGCCTTGAGAGCTGACGAAGTACCGGAACTTTGGCATATTGCACCAAGGCCATGAACATAGCGATGATCATGGCAAACGAAAAGCCGAGCACGGTCAGCGGAATTGTGACTTTGATGCTCGCCAGCATGATCTTGACGAAACCTTCGACAAGAATATTCCATATTCGTTCCGACATTAAACAAAAATCTCCTTCACATAGCAGAATATCAAACAGTATCTGCCAGTTTTTTGTATCTTATCATAGCTGGCAAAGGGAGACAATAGACGGAACGATCGCAAAAATGGACGTACCGGAGTTCCCGGAACTTGAAAACCCTGTAATTACTCTTTTGGATAAGGTAAAATATTGATCAGCAAAACAAAATATCTGATCAAAAAAAGGGCAGAATATTATGCTTACAGATTATCACGTTCATACTAAATACAGTGACGATTCCGAGTATCCGATGGAGGAGGTCGTCAGAGATGCGATCGCGCTCGGATTGTCTGAGATCTGCTTCACGGATCATGTAGATTACGGTATTAAACGGGACTGGGATGATCCGAGGGGAGTGGAATACCGGCGCGGAGGACCGGGAGAACCCGAGAGGATGCCCGTTGTGAATGTAAACTATCCCGAGTATGCCGCCGAGTTCGGAAGACTGAAGGAGAAGTATAAGGATCAGATCACCCTTAAAATGGGGATGGAATTCGGTATGCAGACGCATACGATCCCGCAGTATGAGAAACTGTTCTCCTCATATCCCTTTGACTTTATCATCCTGTCCGTGCATCAGGTGGAGGACAAGGAGTTCTGGACACAGGATTTCCAGAGGGGACGGACCCAGGAAGAGTATAACCTTCGCTACTATGAGGAAATACTGGAATTGGTTCGGCGCTATCACAATTACAGCGTTCTCGGTCACCTGGATCTGATCTCCCGCTATGATAAGGCAGGGTATTTCCCGTTCGAAAAGATCCGTCCTATTGTCGCGGAAATCCTCAGGACAGTCATCGATGACGGAAAGGGCATTGAGATCAATACCTCGAGCCGCCGCTATGGTCTGAGCGATCTAACGCCGTCAAGGGATATCCTGCGGCTGTACCGCGATCTCGGAGGCGAAGTGATCACTATCGGGAGTGACAGCCACAAGAAGGCCCACCTTGGAGCGTTTGTGTGCGAGACGATGGACGAGATGAAGGCTCTCGGATTTAAAGCATTCTATACTTTCGACAAAATGGTCCCTGTCCCGCATTACTTCAAGGAATCGCCGGAATAGAAACAATTGTTATACAAAGACTTATAAGGAGGAAAAACATGGCAACAGTAGATGAACTGGTTAAGCAGTATGAAACAGACAAGGAACTTCAGAAAGAGGTGGCCCAGATCGTGGCGGACGGCAAGATCACTATTATGGAGTTCATGCATTTTGCAAGAAAGCACAACGTGAAAGTTTCACTGGAAGATCTCCCCAAGTACACCGAGCAGGCAAGAAAACTTGGGTTTATCAAGTGACGGGGAGCTGCGAGGCAATGGAAAGTATAGAAAAAGACATGGCGTTTTATCCGGGTTTTGACCTGAAGGCTACGAGGGAACCCTTCGGCTTCCAATACGGTAAAGACGTTTTCGGACCGGAACCTGAGATCAGGAGGCTTGACGTTATCAGAGCATCCCTTTCAGATCCATTGAGCGAAGGTCCGGACGAGGTATATGCGATCGTGATGGATGTGGGGATAAAGGCTGACAGAGAGGAGATCGTAAAGAGAAATCTTCTTTTTGGCGCGGTGACTTATGCGGCCGGCCTGATCGGCAAGGAACCGGTCCGGTCCCAGGGACATATGCACGCGGTGAGCGCCTCCTGCGGCGCTTCAACGCCGGAAGTATACGAGATCTGGGACGGGGAAGCAGTGATCTATATGCAGGAATCAGCTTCAGATAACCCGGGAAAATGCTATGCGGTTTACGCGCACCCCGGCGACGTTGTCATCGTACCTCCCGGATGTGTCCACGCCGCGATCAATGCGGGAGTCAGTCAGAACATGAGCTTCGGCGCCTGGTGCGTGCGGGACTACGGTTTTGACTACGGAGAGGTGAGAAGACACAGGGGAATCGCTTTTTACCCCTATGTGGAAGACGGAACCCTGAAATGGCGCAGGAATCCTGCCTATGAAGGGGGAGAGCTCATCATAAAGGATGCGCGGACCTGGGAAGATTTCTCTTTGGAAGCCGGGGTGCCGGTCTATACGCAGTTTCAGAAAGATAAAGACAGATTCTTATTTGTTGCAGACCCGGCCCGTTGCCCGGAATTGTGGGCGGACTATACACCGTGACTGGGTGGAGCTTCAGTTGTCCCGATGCCGGAGGAGCCCGCAGATACTGAAAGAGGAGGCGCTCGACGAAGCCGCGTGAGTCTTCACAGAGGCGTCTGATCTGTTGTATAATTTAAGGACAGGCAAAAGCACATTACTTTAGAAGTCATATGCCGCTGTTTTGAGCTCACCACATGAGGAGGAAGGTATGATCGATATAGCGAATGTTAAGGAAATTGCAGCCAGTGATGCGATTGCTGATATGCTCAGGAAATACAAATTTGTCACGGGAGCGCTGTTTAATACAGATGTGTCGGATGACTATACTTTTCAGGGCACATACTGCGACCTTTACAGGCTTAACGACGGATACTCGGAAAAGTTCATGACACAGTTTTTCTATCTGCTGGAAGAGATGAAGCGTATGAGCAACATATCCTTCAGGGAGGCTTTTGAAAAGCTGATGGAGGTCGAGAACGGAAACGTCATGACAGCAGCGAGTATTCTGGTGCATACGATCAATCCAAGGTTTGCTATCTGGGACGAGAAACTCGCGAAGGAGTTTTTTAAACTCGAGATTCCGCAGAAAGGCGATTCGGTAGAGAGATTCTGCAGGCGGTATGAGGATTTCTCTGATATGTTCTATGCATACACGAATTCTCCGGATGGAGAAAAGATGGTCAAGGCATTTGATGAAAGGTTCCCCAGCGCGGAGATTCCGGATGTGATCAAGGTTGGCTTTATAATCTGCCGGATGGAGGACCTCGAGAACTAAAATGGGCGGTATTACAGATTTTGTCGAAGCAATATACAACTGCTATGAGAGGATGGGGGATTCCTTTGAAGATGATCAGCGGCTTCCTTCAAAAGATGTGCTGGAGGATGTGTGCCAGACTCTGCTAAATATCAGCTGCATGCGCGAGGAGGGAAGATTCCCTTCGTTCAGAGTGTGCTTTATCCGGCCGGATTCGGAACTGCTGAGCGCATACATTTATTCGCACACGCTTCTTTTCAGTAAGCCGATCGAATTCAATACCAGAGAAATGAACAAGCTCGCGCCAGCGCTGAATCCGGACATGAGTTATCTGGTACTGGATATCAGCGAGAGGCCGTTTAAAGCGATCGGGATCATAGCTTCTTACACAACATGGCAAAAGATCATCACCCGCGAGCTTACTACGGGCAACAGGATGCCCAGGATCCCCAATATTCTGGTTGACGGGCCGGGAGAACTGGAGGCCTGTTTCGGCGAGGGATCGCTTGTAAATTACCGGGCCGGGCACTGCGTTTTCTACCGGACGGATACTTTCACATCTACACTGGTGTCACAGCAGCTCGAAAAGGGCGCGCATGTGAGTGCTAAAGAACGTCTGAGGCTGCTCTACCGGATCCTGTGGATGGTGAGTGATTACCGCCACGGGGGCGCTATTCTGATCGTGCCGGATGAGGAGTCGTGCAAGGAATTTGTCGACATCAAGTACCGGCTGCCTTCCGGGTATCTGTTCAGCGACAGCGAGCGGCTGGAAGAACTGTCGGGGAACGCCCGGGAGAAAGAAATCGTTACTTACGCGGATCTGATCGCGAAGCTGACGTCGGTGGACGGATCAGTGGTGCTGACAAAGGATCTTCATCTGCTTGGGTTCGGGGCTGAGACGCTGGTGGATAAGATGGGCAGCAAGCACCCCGCGATGCAGTTTATGGAATTTGACAATACAGAAAACACACGCAAGCAGTTCAAGGACAATGGAATGCGGCACAGGGCCGGATACAGGTTCTGCAGCGCAGTTCCGGACAGCGTGGCTTTCGTCATTTCACAGGATGGAACGATCGAGGCGTGCACGCAGCATGACGGTAAAGTCGTTGTGTATGACAATGTGGCGCTGCCGCTTGTATAAGAGACTGATTGAAATAACGATAAAAAGCAGATAGGTATCCAGTATTGCGTACACTATCTGCTTTTGTTGTATAATGAAGGAACAAACTGCTCCTGAGGTCGTTTGTGTGAAGGAGAATGGTTATGGGATTTTTGGACCTGTTCAGGAATAAGAATAAAAAAACAGCGCCTGAGGAGAAGTTTGAGGATGAGAGTCTTAGCCTTAGCATGAGCCTGAGTATGAGCAAAGGATCGATTCAGGAAGAGGACAGCCAGCCGGACGAGCCTGAGGCAGGAATCGCTGAGAAACGGGATTCCATTACTAATGAGGAGATCGTCAGGGGAACGAGAATTCTTGATACTTACGAGGTAATTTCCGACGCTGTCAGAGGCGGTATGGGAAGTGTCTGGAAGGTTCACCACAGCGGGTGGAACACGGATCTTGCAATGAAGCGCCCTCAGCCCAGGTTTTTCTCGGAAGGCAGTATGAAGCGGAAGGAGAGATTTATTCACGAGTGCGAAGCATGGATCAATCTGGGACTCCATCCCAATATTGTTTCCTGTTATTACGTCCGCGAGATAAGCGGAGTCCCGACGATTTTTTCCGAGTGGATGGAAAACGGGAGCCTCAAGAACCGGATCGAGGACGGCGCGCTGTACGAGATCTCAGGGGAGCAGGGACGGAACGGCGGTGATCGGGAACGGATCATTCAGGTGCGGCTTCTGGATATCGCGATCCAGTTTGCAAGAGGCCTTCACTATGCGCATGAGTCAAAAGACCGTTTGATCCACCAGGATGTCAAACCGGACAATCTGCTCCTGACAAAGTCCTGGGAAGCAAAGGTCGCTGATTTCGGGCTTGCGCGTGCGCGCACTCAGCTGCTGGCAGAACAAGGGGAGGATACCGCAAAAAGGGCCGGGTCGCAGCCCGCGGGCACTTTCGGGGCAGATTCCGGTGCCACGCTTATTGCTCCGACGGGCGGCTATACTCCTGCCTACTGCTCGTCAGAGCAGTGTCTTGGGGAGCCCCTGACACGCCGAACGGATATATACAGCTGGGCATTATCTGTACTGGAGATGTATCTCGGTACAAGGCCGTGGAAGAACGGAACGGAGGCCGGGCGGAACTGCGGACAATATTTTGACAAGAGCCGTGTCGTAATACCGGAATCGCTTCGGGCGCTTTTAACCTGCTGCCTGGCTGAGAAACCGGAGGACCGTCCGCATGATTTTGGCATCATTGAAGCAGAACTGGAAAAGATCTATCGATCAGTCAGCGGCCATCCTTACCTGCGAAGTGATCCGAGAAGTGCGGCAGATACTGCGGCCAGCCTCAACAATAAGGCGCTGAGCTATATAGACCTCGGCAGGGATGATGAGGCCGATGAGCTTCTGAGGCAAGCGGTTTCCAGGGACGGAAGCGTTTTCCTGTATCACTATAATTACGCGCTGCACCGCTGGAACAGGAGACTGATCAGCGATGCCGCGTTTATGACTTATCTGCGCGGGAAAGCGGATGAGAGCGACCTGCACACGAAGGTCATGGACAAGCTTTTAAGAATGCGAGGAAACTGGGATCTTGGCAGGAAGGTGTATTCTTACAGGAAAAACGAGCGCCCCGGAAATCTGGAGGAGCTGCTGCCCCTTTCAGATACGAGCAGTAACGGCACGTATCAGGTTAAGGGCTATATGACAAAAGAGAGATTCCAACCGGAAAAATACGGATACAGGATCGAAAACCTGAGGACCGGAGAGGTCAGGGACTACGCGAACGACTATGAGGACTATGGGGAATCAACACCGCGCGGCGGAAGTTACATGCATCCGCACTATTATAAAAGTGACGATGTGAAATTTGCCGGTACTGATTCAGAGCTCGTCATAATGCAGGCGGATGTGCTGTGGTTTTTTGAAGCATCGAGCGGCAGGCTGCTGCTTTCCATGCCGCCTCTGCCCGACGAAGACGGAGATACAATGCCCTATGAAGTGCTTGGCTATACAGAGAGCGGGATCATCGAGTACATGAACTGGGAGCAGCGATGGGGGCGCTGGACTGTAGATGCCATAAGGCTCCGGCCGGAGACAGAGCTTTTTTATGAACTGGCCGGGATTGCCACGGTGGACGCAAGGCTGAAGGCAGAACAGGATATGATCAGGTACTACGAGGAAGCAAATGAGTGCTGGGAAAAGGGAGATGTCGCTGGGACGCATAGTGCCCTGAGTAAGAGCCTTTCTGACCAGGTGCTCACAATGCACGAGCCGTCCATGCGGCTGTGGTCTGAACTTGGCGCTTACTATAAAGCGGGGGAGCCTGATCACGGTCGTTCCGACGTCTGATGAGCCGACTCCGATTCCGCAGCGCAGAGAGTGTCTGGCGAAGCAGGATTTTGCCATGACACAAGAGTATAAGAACCGGACAGACAACGGCCAAACCGAACTGATTTTGGAATATGATCAGGAGGATGAGTTCGACAGCTGCAACGATATGTTCGAATATACCTTCTATTACAGGCTGAGTGCATTCGATAAGGCGTCGGGAAAGCGATATTTTGACGTAAACAACCTGGAAATAGCCTGCGAAGCAGACTGGAAGAGATTCTCGAAAGACCGGTATCTCGGACTGACAGGGGACCACATGCTGTGGTACGCGCAGGAATACGCGGACCCGGAGACCATAGATCTGGCCGAGATCAGCAGGGACAGTATGAAGTTCAAAAACGGCGTGAGCCGGGTAAGTTTCTCGCTGCCGAACGGTTATGTGTTAAGGAATACAGACAAAGGCGTCGATATCGGCGGGTTTGTGTTCGAGGATGTTTTCACAGACTTCAGACCACTGTGGAACTCGGATGTCATCGCGTGCAGGGACCATAATTACAGGCTGGTGTATGAGTATGTTATGTAAAGGGCCTTCCGGGGCTGACTAAACAGGAGAGGAAACAGAAATGGATATCAAAGAAGCGATCAAGGCGCGTCACAGTGTCAGATATTACAAGGACGAGCCGATTTTAGATGAGCAGCGGGCGGAACTGGAGGCGCTCATTTCGCAGTGTAATGAGGAGAGCGGCCTTAGTATGCAGCTGGTCGTGGATGATCCGGAATGCTTCGACACGCTGCTGGCACATTACGGAATGTTCAAGAACGTGAAGAATTATATCGCCGTTGTCGGGCCCAAATCTATGGCGGATCTCGATGTGAGGGGCGGATATTACGGACAGAAGGTTGTCCTTGCGGCGCAGATGATGGGACTGAACACATGCTGGGTTGCAGGCACATATAAGCGCGGCAAATGTAAGGCGGAGATCGCGGACAACGAAAAGATCGTGTGTGTGATCGCAATCGGTTACGGCGAGAATCAGGGCACGAAGCATAAATCCAAACCTCTGTCAAAAATCTGTGATGTTCCGGAGGCCGATATGCCGGTCTGGTTTAAAAACGGCGTGAAGGCTGCTATGATGGCACCGACAGCGATGAATCAGCAGAAATTCAAGATCACTTTAGACGGGAATGACCCTGTGATCACAGCCGGCAAAGGACCCATGACAGGGATTGACCTGGGAATTGTGAAGTATAACTTCGAGGCGGCTTCGGGGCATAAAGTCTGAAAAAATGATTATAGTATAAAAAGAGTTCTGGGGCAGTTTGCATAGCAAACTGCCCCAGAACTTTTATTGAATGGAGAGCTCCTTGAAGCTTAACTCAGTTTCTCCCGCAGTTCCTCGTTGGCCTGCTCGACGTTGAGTCTTGTCAGGATGAGAGTGATGAGGAAATTGAAGATCATCGGCATCCAGAGGTACATGATGTGCAGCATGTTCATAGTAGAAGCGGACTGGACAGCCGCGCCGCCGACATAGCCGCTAAAGGCCAGGAGCCAGCCTGCGAGGGCTGTACCGATGCCGCCGCCCAGCTTGGTCCCGAGGGAGGTGCAGGAATACATGGTGCCGTCTACGCGCTTGCCGTGGGTCAGGTAAGTGTACTCGGAGCAGGTGGCGATCAGGGCGTTCATGTCGCCCTGCAGCGGACTCATACCGAGAGCAGCGATAGCCGTACAGACCAACATGAGCGGCACGGAGCCCAGGTAACCTGCGATGACGACGCCGAGACGGCCCAGTGTGCCGATGGTGTAGCCCATGAGGTTGAGCTTGTACATGCCGCCGAACTTCATGACCAGCGCCGGTGTGAACAAAAGACCGATGATCATCGGGATGTTAATGAACCAGGAGAAGACGCCCAGAAGGTTTGCATTTTTGAGAACGTAGGTCATGTAGTAGATGCCCATGTTCAGTGTGGCGGAGTAGATCTGCATCAAAATATAGGAGGCGCAGATCATCAGATAGTATTTGTTCTTGATAAGAAGCTTGAAGGCGTCGATCAGAGTATATTTTTCTTCCTCCTCAGCTGCGGCAATTATCTCTTCGCCTTCGGCAAATTCCTTGATTGCAACTTCTTCACCTTCGGGCAACTCCTCATGCGTCACTTCTTCTCCTTCCGCAAGCTCCTCAGGGGTCAGTTCTTTGACAGACATGACGGAAAGGGTATTGGAGATCACACCGACGATAGCGTAGATGATCGCAACGGTACGCCATGCTGCCGCACCGCCGCCAAAGTATGCCACGAGAGCGACAGTGATGGTCTGGATCAGCATGCTGGTGCCGAAGGCGAACATGAAACGGATGGAGCCCATCTGAACGCGCTCGTGGTTATTCTTGGTGATCAGAGCTGTCAGCGCCGAGTAGGCGATGTTGTTAGCCGTATAGAAGCCCGCGTTCAACAGGGTATAGGCGATGAAGAACCAGGCGTACTGGGCTGTCGCACTCAGATCGGCGGGAATACAGAAGATCGCCACAAGGCAGATCGCGCAGCCAAAATATCCATATAGCATCCACGGCCTGGCCTTGCCCATTTTGGTGTTGGTCTTGTCGATCAGGGAGCCGAAAAAGATGTCGCTGACGCCGTCAAAGAGTTTGGAGACGGCAATCAGAGTACCGACCACGCCGGCGTTCATTCCCACTGTGTCGGTCAGGAAGATCATGACGAATGCGGAGAGCAGGGCGTAGACTACGTTGCCCGCGATATCGCCGGAGCCGTAACCGATCTTGTTGACCCAGGTCAGATAGGTCTTTTCTTCATGTTTGTGCTGTTCGTTCTTATCTTTGATTTCTTTATTCTCGTCCATGGTATTCTCCTTATACTTTTTCAGGCCTTAG